>JAHFQF010000207.1 GCA_023266435.1 Legionellales bacterium
AGTGCCAACGTTGCACAAATTCTCGGTGCAAAAGTGGTTTTTGTGGACGTTGAAGCGGACTCATTGTTATTGACACCTGAAGCGGCTAAAGCATTCATTACACCGAAAACCAAAGTCATTATTCCGGTTCATTTGTATGGCCGGATGTGCGATATGGTTGGCTTCAAGAAAATGCTGCAGGATATTGGCCGTACCGATATCAAGATCATCGAAGACTGCGCACACTGCTTTGAAGGTACGCGTGATGGCTATTTGCCTGGAACGCATTCTGATGCAGCCATTTTTTCCTTCTACGCCACAAAAAATGTCACCTGCGGCGAAGGTGGGGCGATTGTGACCAATGATGCAGAATTAGCGGAAGGCATTCGAATTCGCCGTCTACATGGCATGAGTGCTGGTGCTGTGGACCGTTTTAAAGCCGGCCATTACCGTCCATGGGATATGCTGGAACTGGGTGTCAAAGCCAATTTGCCCGACTTACTCGCAGCACTGTTACCCGAGCAGATCAAAACCATTCGTCAACGTCTCGAAAAAAGAACAGCATCTGCCACTTATTATCGTGAAAAATTAGCTTCGACCCCAATCAGATTTCCTAAAGAAATCAATGGTGTATTGAATGCTGAACACATTTTCCCGATTCATGTGCCACCTGCAGTTCGCGATGAAACAATTCGTATACTGAATGACAATCAGATTCAGGTTGCAATCAATTACAATTCAGTACCTTTAACCCAATATTATCAACGCACCTATGGTCATCAAGCCTCGGACCATCCGGTGAGCAGTGAATGGGGTGCTGGTACATTGACCCTGCCTTTCTTCCCAAGCATCAGTCGTGAAGAAATCGATTACGTGATGGATGTGATTAATCGCGTCGTAGTGCCGGTTGTTGAAAAGGCGCAGTCATAAATAATTCAGTGTCTATAAAGACTATTTTTTATAATTGGGGAATACTATGAAAACTGTTGTTGTAACTGGTTGCGGTGGCTATATTGGCTCTGTACTGGCCGAACGCCTGCTGGATGCTGGCTTTAAGGTCATTGGCATTGATCGTTGGTTTTTTGGTCGCGATGTAGTCAAGCATCTGGAAGAGCGTGAGCACTTCACTGCAATTAAAACGGATATTCGTGAAATAACACCAAAAGATCTGGAAGGCGCTTATGCTGTCTGTGATCTCGCTGCTTTGTCTAATGATCCTGCTGGCGATCTAGATCCTGATCTGACTGCAAAAATCAATCAACTCGGTCGCGTCAATGTAGCCAAGGCTGCAAAAGCTGCGGGTGTTGAGCGTTATGTTTTGGCTAGTAGCTGTTCCGTTTACGGCTTTAGCGATGGCGATATCCTTTCCGAAACCAGCCCGACCAATCCATTGACGGCTTATGCCAAAGCCAATTTGAATGCCGAATTGGATATTTTGCCTTTACGTGATGACAACTTTTCGGTCAGTGTTTTACGCCAATCCACAGTTTTTGGCTTTTCACACAGAATGCGCTTTGACCTCGTCGTCAATATCATGACTTTACATGCTGTTGAGAAAGGTCGTATTTTTGTAACAGGTGGCGGTCAACAATGGCGTCCATTAGTCCACGTTCGTGACACTGCGGCGGCGTTTATTGAAATGCTGACCGCTCAACGAGAGATTGTGGACGGTGAAGTATTTAACGTGGGTTGGGGCAACATCAAGATTCTTTCAATTGCCGAGACAGTTCGTGACTCACTGCCATTTCCTGTAGAAGTACAGGTGCTTCCTGAAGATGCCGACAAACGAGACTATCGCGCCACCTTTGATAAGATCTTAGCTAAAACTTCATGGAAACCAGAGTTCTCACCAGCAATGGG
Source organism: Legionellales bacterium (assembly GCA_023266435.1). GTDB lineage: Bacteria > Pseudomonadota > Gammaproteobacteria > Berkiellales > Berkiellaceae > JAHFQF01. Next base: position 1,840 of record JAHFQF010000207.1, read on the forward strand.
CGTCAATGAAATTTATGAAGCAATCAAGTCCGAGAGAACTAAAGCCGAACCACGTACCTTTACGGTAGGTTGGTACAAACAGTTATTGGATGCCAAAAAGCTCGTTGAGGAAACTATTCTCAACGGCAGAATGCTCTAATTTGATTTATTGGTTCCCTGCTTAGCGTTGATACAACGAACAGGGAACCAATAAAACTACGCGACCACTTCCTTTATCGGAAATATCCTGCTTGTCGGCAAGGTAAAGGAAAATACACTCCCCTCACCCTCCACACTGCTAATTTCAAGATGTGCCTGATGTCGCATCAGCACATGCTTGACAATTGCCAAACCCAGTCCAGTCCCACCCGTTTCAGAGGATCGACTTTTATCAACACGATAAAAACGCTCGGTCAAACGAGGAATGTGCTCTCTTGGAATCCCCATCCCAGTGTCTGTTACTGAAAAAATTCCATTACCCTTTTTATCCAGATGCCAATCAATTTTAATTTGACCTCCCGCTGGGGTATACCTGACAGCATTAGAAATTAAATTACTCATCGCACTAGATATCTCTGACTCAGAGGCAAGTAGATTAACCGCCTCCGTTTGATTTAATACAATCTCATGACGACCTTTAGAAAGTGCAATCGCATCTCTAGTGAGCATCCGAAGCAGCGGGCTCAAAGAAAAAGTTGTTTCTCTGATCAAGTTATAGTTATTTTCCAACCTTGAAAGAGTCAGTAAATCATCCACAATATGCTGCATTCTGCCAGCTTGCTCGTGCATGAGCTCAATATAACGCGATTCGTCTTCTTCACTTAAATCAAGATCACGCATAATCTCTAAAAAACCCGACAATACTGTCAGCGGTGTTCTTAATTCATGCGATACATTGGCAACAAAATCACGACGAATCGCATCATTTTGTTCGTACTGAGTAATGTCACGAGAGACCAAAAGCTTTTCGTCCTTGCCATAATGAAAAATCTGCAAAGATAAAACTTGATTCTGCAGAGTGCCCGTATTTCGTATCGTCAATGGTTGACTAAACTCTTCACCATCTAAATAACTAATAAAATTTGGCTGCCGAATCAAGTTTTTGATTTTCTGCATGTAATCAGATTTTGGATTTATCCCAAAATGCATCGCAGACATGGCATTGCACCATTCAATCTGGTCCTTGTTATCCAGCATTAATACACCGTTTGGAGAGGCTTGAATCGCCTGGATAAATCGCTCATGCTTAGATCGCTCTAATGCAGCCTCATCACCAAAACGTCTTAATGCACGACTAATCAAATAAAAAACTTCTGACCAGCTACCACGACCAACCGGTATTTTTTGCTTATCAGCTGCTTTAGCCCAAGAAAAAAGTTGATTTAAATGAAAGACATGAAAAAACACCAGCACACATAACATCAGCCCACAAAAAATGAGTGCCAAAAGTTGATCATGACTGAGCCATAACCCTGCTGTAATCAAGAAGATTAAACAAAGTATGATTGTTGTACGCAACCAGATAAAAGACAATTCAGTACCCTTGCAGAGATGACTTTTTATTCAAGAATCACGCCGTTGCAAATCGGTAACCGGCCCCTCTCACAGTCTGTACGAGACGTTCATGACCAGAGGGTGCCAATGAAGCTCGCAGTCGTTTGATGTGCACATCGACAGTACGCTCTTCAACAAATACATGATCACCCCAAACCTGATCAAGTAATTGTGATCGTGTATGCACACGTTCTGGATGTGTCATTAGAAAATGTAGCAGTCGAAACTCTGTAGGACCCAAATCCAAAGGAACGTTCTGTTCTTTGTTTTCGATATTTTCAATGTATTTAGCAGAAACTCTGTGCGTAAGCGGATCAAGACAAAGACC
>JAHFQF010000208.1 GCA_023266435.1 Legionellales bacterium
AGATGATGCAACATCCACCTCATCAGGTAGCGAGTTTTTTGCTTGTTTACCACCCGAAGCTTTTGAGGCTCCCGAGCCAGCTGTTTTGGGTACAGCAGTAAAAGTGAGTCAACAACCAGAGCTTGATGATGAAGAGGATTTTTACTCATACACTTCGGAGAGTGATCAGAGTCCGCTCGACAACGAGGCGCAGCATGATGCAGGAGTAGAAGTTGATACACTTCAAACAGCTGTAGTCGGAGATAAGTCTCAAACGTTATCTGTAGAGGCATCTCTTGCAAGCACTAAAGCGTCTGAATATCCAGAGGGATGGTGTCCTGTAAAAATATCTCATGTTCATGGGGTTGTACTCACATCAACTGAGCGCGATGCAGAGACCTCAACAAAATCCGGTTTCTTTTTAGTGCGATGGTTTTTTGAAGCATGGGCTTGGTTACAATCATTATGGCCTTTGCATAAAAGTGTGGCAGCTAAACAACGATCAGGATCTAAAGTGAAGCAACCTCTATTAAAAACAGATGCTGTTGATATGCAGCATGCACCGGTTGTAACAACCTCTTTTGATTTGTTTGCAACAGCTCATCCAGTTGTAGCAAAAATCGTGAGGCTGGATTCAGCGAAAAAACTTGATGGTTCTTTGTTTCCTAGTTAAATAACAACGATCAAAAAGAGTGAATCCAACTTGGTGAGGCTCTATTTATCACGTATAATGAGCAACGTTATGTACTCTGCCCCATTTGCTTTTATACGTTGTTGTTTTCGCCAGCTCGCAATCCTCATGTACGTCACTGTACACTCCGGGTTGCTCGTGGCTCAATGCCTAGTCTAAAACCAAATGGGTTTGAGTCTAGAAAATGCTTAAATATTAATTTAAGTTTTATTTAAAAAATTAAGTGGAGAAGTTATATGGCCTTAGAACGTACTCTATCTATCATTAAGCCGGATGCAGTATCTAAAAACGTCATCGGTCAAATTTACACATGCTTTGAACAAGCTGGTTTACGTATCGTTGCTGCACGCATGATACAGTTGAGTAGAGAGCAAGCTGAAAAGTTTTATGAAGTGCACAGAGAAAGACCTTTCTTTGGTGACTTAGTTGATTTCATGACATCTGGCCCGGTGATGGTTCAAGTGTTAGAAGGCGAGAACGCTATTATTAAAAACCGTGACATCATGGGTGCAACTGATCCTAAAAAAGCAGCACCAGGCACTATCCGTGCTGATTTTGCTGTGAGCATTGATGAAAATGCTGTGCATGGCTCTGATGCTGCAGACACTGCTGCTGCAGAAATTGGCTTTTTCTTTGACAAAATCTGCGACAGAACCCGCTAAAATATGGGGATCAAATTATACTAGGCCAGGCGTTTGATTTGGCTGGCTAGTAGGTTTAGGGGGCATTGTGACTACTAATTTAATGGGTATGGATCGCACCGCGTTGATTGAGTTTTTTCAATCCATCGGTGAGCCCCCTTTTCGCGCAATTCAAGTCTTAAAATGGATTCATCAACAAGGTGTCATTGATTTTGATCAGATGACAAATCTCAGCAAGTCTCTGCGAGAGCGCCTTAAGTCTGTCTGCACCATTACCGTACCCGAATGCATGACTAAACAGTTAGCAACAGACGGTACCACCAAGTGGCTACTGGATGTGGGCGTTGGCAATGGGATTGAAGCAGTCCTCATTCCTGAAACAACTCGTAATACCGTGTGTATTTCTTCGCAAGTAGGGTGTAGTTTAAACTGCACGTTTTGCTCTACAGGCAAGCAAGGGTTTAATCGCGACTTGACCGCTGCGGAGATTATTGGTCAGTTGTGGCATGTGGTCCATACGGGCGATAAACAAGTCACGAATGTTGTCATGATGGGTATGGGTGAGCCTTTATTAAATTTTGAGCCAGTGCTGGCTGCACTGAGACTGATGCGTGATGACTGTGCTTATGGCTTGTCTAAGCGAAAAGTTACCGTTAGCACTTCTGGTCTTGTTCCTAAGATTCAAGTATTGCGAGAATCCGTAGATGTTGCACTCGCCATCTCATTGCATGCGCCCAATAATGAATTACGCGATGTGTTAGTGCCGCTCAATAAAAAATACCCTATTGAGGAGTTACTAACGGCTTGTAAAGCATATGTAGGCGATGACCCTAGGCTGCATGTGACTATTGAGTATGTTATGTTGGCCGGTATAAATGACAGCGTAACCCATGCCAGACAGTTAATTACAATTTTGCAAGGATTGCGCTCTAAGGTGAATTTAATCCCGTTTAATCCGTTTCCAAATACAGAATACCAATGCTCTGATCGAGAAACGATCGAGCGGTTTCAACACAAGCTCATGCAAGCCGGATTGATTGCAACCATTCGAAAAACCAGAGGACAAGACATTGCTGCAGCATGCGGGCAATTAGCAGGATTGGTGAAGGATAAAACCAAGCGTTCTTTATATCTACAACGTAAAATGATTCCCATTACCCTAAACACAGAATCCAAACTCAATTAAATACGACATAAGGATTATTGTTTGTATGCGAGAGACCGATCATCGTATTGTGGTTAGTCAAATGGAATTCCAACATCTCCAAGATGTCTATGCGATGGGCGTCAAATTATTTACACCTGAAAAGTCCCCCGTGCTCTATAGAACTTGGGATGAATATGAAATTCTTGAGCGTTTTATGAGTGATTCAGAGTATTGCTGGGTTGCTAAAAATCACAAGAAAATTGTAGGTTTTGGCCTGGGCGCTTTGATTGAAAAACCCAAAGCCGCTTGGATCTATGGTTATTTGTTATGGCTAGGTGTGGATCAAAAATATCAAACCTATGGTGTGGGTAAAAAATTAGTCGATAAAGCAACCAAGAGCTTTATTGATGCGGGTGCGCGAATTTTAATGGTAGATACTGCCAGAGATAACACCAAAGCCATTAATTTTTTCACTAAGCATGGCTTTGATAACGTTGAAGATCATGTGTATCTATCTAAAAGTTTAAAAGATCACCCTTATTATCAAGACAAACAAGCTACGAAGAGAAAAAAACGCATTAAAACTGTCCCGTGCTCTTAAGATACTAAAACAAGGAGAAAGCCAATGCGACTACAGACATGGATTATGATGGTGGGACTGGTCGCTATCTTGACAGGATGTAGCCAGACGGACACGTCGAGTCAATCCTATCAAAAAATACCGCCACTCAATCCCTTGCACAAGAAGAAAGATCTGAAAGCACACTGAATCTTGAAAAGGCAACGCGCTTAAACTTAGAGCTAGCCGTGGCTTATTTAGACATTGGCAATGTGACGCGTGCTAAAGAAAAATTAAATCGCGCCTTAAAACTTGGTCCCAATATGCCAGATGTCTATGCAGCTCAAGCGTATTATTATGAAAAAATCGGTGAAATCGAAGAAGCCGAAGAAAACTACGTCAAAGCCATTAAAATGGACAGCAAGGCAGGGCAATACCATAATAATTATGGCGCTTTTTTATGTCGACAAGCACGCTATAACGATGCAGAAAAAGAATTTCTTACGGCGATCAAAGATAGAGCCTATCCTAAGGCTGCAGAAACGTATGAAAATTTGGGGTTATGCTCATTAGAAACAAAAGATAAAGAAAAAGCCAAACAGTATTTTCAAAGAGCGATTAAGCAAGATGTAAGCCGATATGAGTCTTTGTTAGAATTAGGCATGATGAGTTACGAAG
>JAHFQF010000209.1 GCA_023266435.1 Legionellales bacterium
ATCATTTCTATTGCTAAAATATGTGCTGTATTTTTCGCCATTTGTTTTAAACGGCGAGCACCATGGGTTGCCATACTGACATGATCTTCCTGATTATTAGAAGTAGGAATACTATCAGCACTGGCGGGGAAACAAAGACTTTTGTTTTCACTGGCCAATGCTGCCGCAGTATATTGCAAAATCATCAACCCAGAATTTAAGCCCGGCTCTGGAATCAAAAATGCAGGCAATCCACTGTAATTAGGATCCATCATCAAAGCAGTTCGACGCTCTGATATGGCACCAATTTCACTGATCACAACTGCTAAGGCATCTGCAGCCATCCCAGTTGATTGTGCATGAAAATTTCCACCTGACAGAATCATCTGATCATCTGGAAAAATTAAGGGATTATCGGAGATACCATTGGCCTCACGTATTAATACCGCTTTAGCATACTGCCACTGATCCCAACAAGCGCCTAAGACCTGAGGCTGACACCGTATAGAGTAAGGATCTTGAATACGCATACAATGTTGATGCGTTAAACGTATTTCACTATCCTCTAATAAAAGCCGTAATTGTTCAGCCACAAACCGCTGTCCAGGATGCCCACGCAGGCAATTTATCTTTTCATGAAATGGCGTATCACTACCCTGCACAGCATCCACGGACAATGCGCCAGCCACCATCGCAGTCTTTAACAACGACTCTGCCCACATCAAGCCTTCTAGCGCCATGGCTGTTGAAACTTGCGTACCATTCAATAAAGCCAAGCCCTCTTTGGGATGTAATGTCATGATAGGTAATTTACAACGCTTCAAGGCCACTTTAGCTGGCATCTTTTCACCTTGATACCAAACCTCTCCTTCCCCTAATAAAGGCAAACTCATGTGTGCTAAAGGCGCTAAATCACCAGAAGCACCTACAGAGCCTTGCGCCGGAATACAGGGCCAAATTTGATGATTATATAAAGCCAAGACCGCATTAAAAGTTGATTCAGAAATACCTGAATATCCTTGGGCCAAGGTATTAATTTTTAATAACAAAATCAAGGAGGCTGTCTCTGGTGCTAACAGATCACCAACACCACAGGCATGTGATACGATCAAATTGTATTGCAGCTGATTGAGATCGGACTTAGCAATGGATTTGTTAGCCAGTTTACCAAACCCTGTATTCACCCCATACACGGGAATATCACGCGCCAAAGTCTCTAACACAAACTCATGGGCTAATTGTATCCACTGTTGTGTGGAGGTATTAATCTGAATTGGCTGTGGATTGTGATAATACGCAGTAATGTCTTTTAAAGATAAATTTCCGATCTTAAATTTCATGTCACATCCTTGTGTTTTTAGGATCCAGTCTAGATTGCCACGTCGGGAGTACCCTCCTCGCAATGACGATCTCTTAATTTGAAAGCAGAACAGGTGGTATATATACCCAAGATAGTCAAAGTAATTGATTGTTAGGCTAGGCGTCGAGTCACGAGCAACCAGAATGTACATGAAGTACCTGAGGATTGCGAGTAGACGAACACAAAAACGCCTAAGAATCAAAGACGAAGACTATAGAGAAGGCAACCACAATTGCTGATCTCTAGCACACTGCTGTGCCACTTCGTACCCTGCATCAGCATGTCGCATTACACCCGTTGCCGGATCATTAAACAAAACTCGCTCAATTTTTTTCGCTGCTTGCTCTGAACCATCTACTAATAACACAAAACCTGCATGCTGTGAGTATCCCATCCCCACACCACCACCATGATGCAAGCTCACCCAAGTAGCACCACTGGCTGTATTTAATAATGCATTGAGTAATGGCCAATCAGAGACTGCATCAGACCCATCGCGCATTTTTTCTGTTTCACGGTTGGGACTCGCGACTGAACCACTGTCTAAGTGATCTCTTCCAATCACTAGTGGTGCTTTTAATACGCCTTTTTTAAGCAACTCATTAAAAGCCAAACCAACACGGTGCCTGTCCCCCAACCCTAACCAACAAATACGTGCAGGCAACCCCTGAAAGCGAATCCTCTCTTTTGCCATATCCAGCCAACGATGCAAATGCGGATCATTCGGAACAACCTGCTTGACGACTTCATCAGTGCGATAAATATCTTCCGGATCGCCTGATAACGCCACCCAACGAAATGGTCCTTTGCCCTCACAAAAAAGTGGACGTACATAGGCCGGCACAAAGCCTGGAAAATCAAACGCCTCTTTGACGCCTTCATCTAAGGCGACTTGACGGATATTATTACCATAATCAAACGTGGGAATGCCCTGTTCGTGAAATGCCAATAAAGCGCGCACATGTGTCGCAATAGAAGCCTTGGCTTTCGCGATCAATTGTTCAGGCTCTGTCTGACGCAACACTTTGGCTTCGGCTAAAGACATCCCTGCGGGTAAATATCCATTTAAAGGATCGTGTGCACTCGTTTGATCAGTGACCAAGTGTGGCTTAACGCCTTGTTGCACCAACTGCGGTAAAATTTCACAAGCATTACCCAGTAATCCTATAGAAACCGGTTTTCTTTCTTCACAAGCCACATTAATCCAATGCAAGGCTTCTTTCAAGTCGTTAGTCTGCCGATCCAAATACCCAGTTTCTATGCGTTTTTGAATGCGCGTGGGATCACACTCAATGGCCAAACAACTTAAACCCGCCATTGTCGCGGCCAGTGCTTGGGCACCACCCATACCACCTAAGCCAGCCGTAAGTAACCACTTACCTGCCGCTTGTCCCCAGTAATGTTGTTTAATCGCCTCTACAAACGTTTCATAAGTACCCTGCACAATCCCTTGCGAGCCAATATAAATCCATGAGCCCGCTGTCATCTGGCCATACATCATCAACCCTTTTTTATCTAGGTGATGAAAATGCTCCCAAGTAGCAAAAGCAGGCACCAAATTACTGTTTGCAATCAATACCCGAGGAGCGTCTGAATGGGTAGTAAAAACGCCTACTGGTTTCCCAGACTGTACAAGTAACGTTTGATCATCGCGCATTGTTTTTAACGTCTGGCAAATGGCATCAAAGGCTGGCCAATCACGTGCAGCACGCCCGATGCCCCCATATACAATGAGTTCAGCTGGATTTTCAGCCACATCGGGATCTAAATTATTCATGAGTAAGCGCAAAGGTGCCTCTAATTGCCAACTGCGGCAAGATAATATGGAGCCTCTGGGAGCACGAATTTGACGATTAGCGTCATAGCGAGTAGACATCATTTTAAAATCCTTCCTGCCTTAACCACTTGCTGGCAAGGCGCCTCTCCAAACCAATAAAATAATTCAATAGGATCTGTAACAGACCATAACACAAAATCAGCTTGTTTGCCGATAGTCAATGTACCGAGTCGATCTGATAAGCCCAATGCTAAAGCAGCATGGTATGTCACGCCAAGCAATGCCTCTAATGGCGTTAAACCAAACAACATACAGCCTAAATGCATGGCCAAAGTCAGGTTATCACAAGGGCTGGTCCCAGGATTACAATCCGTAGCAAGCGCGATCGGGACTTGATAGCGACGCAGTAAATCAATCGGAGGTTTGTGTGTATCACGCAACATATAAAAAGCGACAGGCAACAACACAGCCACGGTGCCTGCTTGAGCCATTGCTTGCACACCTGCCTCATCCAAATGCTCCAGGTGATCAGC
>JAHFQF010000042.1 GCA_023266435.1 Legionellales bacterium
CAATCGCCCCCATGGCCTCATCTACCGCCGTAATTTGACCAGCCTCCACCTCTGTTAATAAACCATTTTTATGCAGAAGGGTATAAAAATCGAAAACGAAACGGTGAAAATCACATAGGATTGTATCGGCTGCCGTCAGAAGTTGTCGGCCATATGACAAGGGATTCCAACCAGGCTCCTCCACTTTTTTCATCGCATCATCGATTTTATGGAGTAAATTTTCGAGCTCGGGAGACAAAGTAGTTAGCAAGCGTGCATTGCTTGCTTCCGCTGGAGCCATGCGCTCTTGGGTTTCTGCGATAATTCCTCTTGCTCGGCGGCTCACATCAATAATGTACTGTGGGATTTGACTGAGCTTTAAACTAGGCAATGATGAAGCTGTCGATCTCGTTGGAAAATATAAAGGCATAACTGCTACCCCCTTTCCTAGTAAAATAACTAGTGTTTTTTTGTTTTAGCATACTAAAGATTATTTTGGAAGAGTTAGGGCATAGAAAACGCAGGGATCTTTGAAAATAAAGACAAAATAAACTCTCAGAAAACCAAGTTCAGAGAGTTTATTCAAGAAAAGCCCCGTCTTTTGTGGCAGAGCGGGGAATCCATTTTGAAACCAGCGCTATTTGGTATCATTAGGGCGTGGTTTAGGGGTCTCAACACGCACTCTTACAGTGGCTTGGAACTCTCTCACGTTTACATCACCGAGCTCAGAGTCCTCAACAGATACGTCACTAGTTACTGCAATAAAACTCCCCGGAGGCGTATCAAATTGAATAGCTACTGGTGGCATATGTACTTCCAAGTGCGGTGAGTGTCCGTGTTGAGCCACAGGCATACGCAGATCTTCTCTAAAAGTGAGCCTGCTGGTAGGCCGTACAGGAGGACTTGAGGCTCTTCCATTATGAGACAATTCGGAAGCCCGCAAGCCTGCTCTAGAGAGAGCTCTAACTATTGGCTGAGGAGGCACCTCATCTAATTTGGGCAACAAGGCAACTCGCTCTTGCATATTACTGACTACATAGCCTACTACCCCGTGCACGACAGGCTGAAGTACTTTGAGCGCAAAATAGTCCACATTAAATGCTTGGAGCTCGGTTGCTGTGGCCTGTATAAGCGCCTTACAATTGCGCATAAAATATCGTATCGCTTCAGAGTCTGCTAAAATAGTGCGCCTTTCAGGCACATACTTTCCCTGTAGTTCGCTAAAAATAGCTTCAAACTCTTGATTTAAATCAGGCAGCTTGCGACCATCTTCTAAAATAATTTGGCAGCTTGCTGGGTGGTTGGGCCTAGGAATAGTTGGCATTGTGATAAGGTACCCGACGGTGGAAAAATAAGGGGCAATACCTTCTTGAACGCGAAAAAGACTGCGCATAATTTCTCTTGCATCGTTCAGCTCCTGAGCAGTCATAATGCCGTTAGTATGCATATCTAAGAAATTTTGCAAATAGACAATATCCAGCTCTTCTAAGGTGCTTGCCATTAGCCCGAAAAGCTCTGTTACGACCGTCGTGCCGTTGAAATACCCGAATGCCTGAACTGCTTGCATTTTTCGATTGCAGTTATCGAGCATTACCTGGATACGATCACAAATGCCGAATAAAACACCTTGGATAACCGGAGAATCAATTTGATCACCCAAAATTCTTGTATTACGCATTAATTGCGTGTAAATGCCCTCAGGACCAGCCAAATTACTTACATAATCACGAATACCACTGAGTGTAGGATTTCGTCGATTTGATAGATTAATATCAGGTAAACCAGCCATTTGAATCTCCGCAAAATTATTAGTTATTTAATTAACGCTCATGATATAAGAAATTAAACTAACAATCAATAGATTTTGTAGTTAAAGCTGAACTTTACAAGATTAATGTGGGCATACTTTTTCTGTATCTACACCCAAAAAACTCCAAAATACCTGTTTCTAGCTGCTCGAATTTAACCATTTGCAGCCTTTCTCACCTCGCAATAGTATCGACTATTCCTTGGTTCGGAAAACTGCATCTGGCTAAATCCGCTTTGCTATAAACTACGCATTTTGAAGTATCTTGGGTATACCCCAGTTCGGAGTTTTCGTTTGGGTTAGCCTAAGGCAGGAGGAGAGGTGCAACATGACAGCAAAGAGGTGAAACACTTGGCGGACTTCTGCTATCATAGATGACTAATTTGTCTAAGTTATCGTACACAGCATCACACCCATTGGAGGTTCCAATAATGGATAGTTTTCAAACTTTATCCACCTTAGAGTGCAATCGTCAAAAATATCATTTTTACCATTTACAAAAATTACCTAAAAGCGCAAAAGTCGATCGATTACCCTTCTCACTCAAAATACTGCTAGAAAACCTTCTCAGAAAAGAAGACGGTAACGTTGTACAAAAACGCGATATCGATGCACTCTTACATTGGGATCCCAAAGCAACGCCCAATCAAGAAATCGCCTTTACGCCTGCACGCGTGCTCTTACAAGACTTCACTGGCGTTCCTGCCGTGGTTGATCTCGCCGCAATGCGCGATGCCATGAAAAAACTCAACGGCGATCCCAATAAAATTAACCCGCTTTCGCCCGTAGATCTAGTGATTGATCATTCTGTAATGGTTGATCACTTTGGTACAGACAAATCATTTCAACAAAATGTGAATATTGAATACGAGCGCAACAGTGAACGCTATACGTTTCTACGTTGGGGACAGAATGCACTGACTAATTTTCGCGTGGTACCACCAGATACTGGTATCGTGCACCAGGTCAATTTAGAATATCTCGCGCATGTGGTATTTGAAAACAAAGACTCTAAACCGTCTGTGATTTACCCAGATACACTGGTTGGTACCGATTCTCATACCACTATGATCAATGGTCTAGGTGTACTTGGATGGGGTGTTGGCGGTATAGAAGCAGAAGCTGCGATGCTAGGCCAGCCATTGACGATGCTAATCCCGCAAGTTGTCGGGTTTGAACTAAAAGGCGCATTACCCGAAGGCAGCACTGCAACCGATCTAGTGCTCGTTATCGTAGAAATTCTCAGAAAGCATGGTGTAGTCGGAAAATTTGTTGAATTCTATGGCAGTGGTTTAGATCATTTGCCACTTGCAGACAGAGCGACCATCGCCAACATGGCGCCAGAATACGGTGCTACTTGCGGTATTTTCCCGATTGATATCGAAACCTTGAATTACTTAAGACTATCAGGCCGCTCTGATGCCCAAGTCAACCTGGTAGAAACCTATGCGCGCGCGCAAGGTATGTTCCGTCTTCCCGAACAGCCCTCTGCTGAATACAGTGAAACATTGTCGCTCAATCTCAGCACCGTGTTGCCTTCTATCGCAGGTCCTAAACGTCCTCAAGATCGCATTGCTTTAAATCAAAGCAAAAAAGCATTTCATGACAGCATTAAACAATGGGCAGCAGAAAATCAACACTCTGAACAGAATGTGGATGACATCCTTGAACAATCTAAAATGACCATTCAGCTCAACGGTGAAAACCAAACACTAGAGCATGGAAAAGTCGTGATTGCTGCCATTACGAGCTGTACAAACACCTCTAACCCAGCAGTCATGTTGGCGGCTGGATTGGTTGCTAAAAAAGCACGCCAATTAGGCTTAAGAACCAAACCCTGGGTTAAAACCAGTCTTGCACCTGGATCACAAGTGGTCACCGATTATCTCACACAATCGGGTTTGCTGAGCGATCTGAATTACCTGGGGTTTAATTTGGTTGGCTATGGCTGCACGACTTGCATTGGTAACTCAGGCCCTCTGCCAGAAGCAGTGAGTGAAGCAATTCAAACACATAAACTGCTGACGTGTGCAGTGCTGTCCGGCAATCGTAATTTCGAGGGTCGCATTCATCCTCAAGTACGCAACGCGTATTTGGCATCTCCTCCCCTTGTCGTTGCTTATGCTTTAGCTGGCAGCATGAATTTTGATCCGTACCATGAACCCTTGGCCTATACCAAAGAAGATCACCCTGTTTTCTTAAAAGACATTTGGCCCAGCCAAGCTGAAATCAATCAAACCATCCAAGCAACACTCGATGCGACATTATTTACCAAACGCTATGCTGAAGTATTCCGCGGTGATAGCGCTTGGCAACAACTGCAAGCACCCATCGGAGATTTGTATGCTTGGGATGACGACTCTACGTATGTCAAGAATCCACCGTATTTTGAAAACATGACGCTCACACCTGAGCCCATTCAAAATATTGAGAAAGCAAGGGTGCTAGCGCTGTTAGGTGACTCCGTGACAACTGATCATATTTCCCCTGCTGGCTCTATTGCTGCAGACTCTCCTGCTGGCGCCTACTTGCTAGACAAAGGCATTGAGAAAAAAGACTTTAATTCCTACGGCGCTAGACGCGGTAACCATGAAGTCATGATGCGCGGTACATTTGCCAATATTCGTTTACGTAATCAAATGGCACCCGGCACTGAAGGGGGTTGGACTACCTTACAACCTGACAATCAAGTCATGCGTCTCTATGATGCCTCAATGATTTATCAACAACGCAATTGCCCCTTAGTCATCTTAGCGGGCCAAGAGTATGGCACAGGGTCTTCACGTGACTGGGCTGCGAAAGGCACCCTACTATTAGGGGTGCGTGCTGTGATTGCGCAAAGCTTTGAACGCATTCATCGTTCTAATTTAGTCGGCATGGGTATTTTGCCTTTGCAATTTTTGGAAGGTCAAAATGCACAGTCTTTAGGGCTCACTGGCCAAGAAAGTTTTGATATCCCACTGCAAGCATTAAAACCTCAAGGCACGCTGAGTTTTCTAGCACACTTACCCGATCAAAGCAAAAAACGCTTTGAAGCCATTGTGCGTATCGATACGCCTAAAGAGCTAGAATACTATCAACATGGCGGTATTTTACAGTATGTTTTAAGACAATTGGCCAAATCAGGACACTGAGTAACATGACAAATGAAACACGCATTGAAAAAGACAGCATGGGCGAGTTACAGGTCCCTACGGCAGCGTTGTACGGTGCTCAAACCCAACGCGCAATCAATAACTTTCCTATCAGTGGGCTTACCATGCCTCGTGCTTTTATCCAAGCATTGGGTTTCATTAAGGCCAGTGCCGCTGAGGTGAATCAAAACCTTGGCTTACTAGATAAAAACATCACTCAGGCGATCATGACTGCTGCACTACAAGTCGCAGAGGGTCAACATGATGCCCATTTTCCAATTGATGTGTTTCAAACAGGCTCTGGTACATCCAGTAACATGAACTGTAATGAGGTCATTGCCCATCTGGCCAGTGATCTCGCCAAACAAAAAGTACATCCCAACGATCACGTCAATTGTAGCCAAAGTAGCAATGACGTCATTCCTACTGCCATTCATGTGGCTGCCTGCTTGATGGCAAAAAATCATCTGTTACCGGCGTTATCACACTGTGCTGCAGTCACGCGCAAGAAAGCAGCTGGTTTGCAGCAAGTGGCAAAAACAGGCCGAACGCACTTAATGGATGCCATGCCAGTCACATTAGGACAAGAGCTGTCTGCTTTTGCTACTCAAATTGAAAATGCAAAAGCCAGAGTAGAAAGCGCTCTGGAACGTGTCTGCTATTTAGCACAAGGGGGTACCGCTGTAGGGACTGGTATCAACGCCGATCCAAGATTTGGGCAAGCCTTTGCAGAAATGATCAGCAAAAAAACAGGATATGCATTCAAAACTAGCCCTAACTACTTTGAAAGTCTTGCTACCCAGGATGCAGCCAACGAATTGTCTGGCCAATTAAAAACTGTAGCCGGTAGTTTCATGAAAATTGCTAACGATCTGCGTTGGATGAACAGTGGTCCTTTAGCAGGTATTTCAGAAATTGCTTTACCTGCTTTACAACCTGGCAGCTCTATCATGCCTGGCAAGGTCAACCCGGTCATCCCAGAAGCAGTATGCATGGTCTGCGCACAAGTGATGGTAACTTCCAGCTCAATGTCATGCTACCGGTAGTTGCGTATAATTTACTGCAGAGTATTGAGTTATTAGGAAATGCAGCCAGATTATTAGCCGATCAAGCCATCTCAGGTTTTACGGTCAATACAGCCAATATTGAAGCACGCTTATCACGTAATCCAATTTTGGTCACAGCCCTCAACGCTGTCATTGGCTATGAAAAAGGCGCAGCCATTGCGAAAAAAGCCTACTCTGAAAATCGCCCTCTGATCGACGTCGCCTTAGAGGAAACCACATTGAGCAAAGCAGAGCTGGAGAAACTTCTAGATCCGCATGCCCTAACTCAGGGTGGCATCCCAGGGTAATAGTCTTCGCAATGGCAGCATATCTAGGCAGGCGAGGAGACTGTTGACAGGCCGCGGACACAAGCATGGACTCCGCGGCACACAGTTGGTAAGTCTAGCGTTGATTAGCGCCCTTTTTCTTGATCCAATTGTAGTATCGTAGGTCTCAGCTTTATCAACAACGCTAATCCTGGTAATGAAACAAATGCCGAAGATAGGAAAAATAAGCTCCAGCCAATTTGCTCTACCGCAATACCAGCCACTGGTCCGACATAAATACGACCTACCGCACTTAAAGCAGTTAACAGCGCAAACTGAGTTGCTGTATATCCTTTGTCACACAGTGCCATGATGAATGCAAGGAAGGCAGCTGTTCCCATCCCACCACAAAGATTTTCTAATGCAATGGCCGACGCAGTTAATACGGGCTGATGTCCTGTCATTGCCAAGAATGCATACAATAAATTAGAAACTGCCTGTAAAATCCCAAAAATCATCAGCGCTTGATATAAGCGCAAATGTTTAAGCCACCAACCACCCAACAACGCACCTGTAATGGTTGCAATTAAGCCAACGATTTTATTAAGCCAGCCTACCTCGGTTAGAGATAGATTTAAATCTCTTAATAAAAATGTGGTTGTTAGCACGCCTGCAAACGCATCGCCCAGTTTATATAACACAACCAGCAACAATAAATGCATCGCTTGAGGTTTTGCCAAAAACCTCTTAAAAGGCTCGACAATGGCCGCGCCCCAACTCGGTGTGCTTTCTTTTGCTAAGTGCACATTAGGCGCCAACAGCACGGCAACCATCCCCACACTCAAACACAAGGCCATGAGCAAATACGTTGTTTGGAAGCCTATTGAATCTGCTAAAAAGAGTGCCACCCCCCCTGACACGATCATAGCCAAGCGATAGCCTGTCACAGCAAAGGCTGAACCTAATCCGCGCTCGTTGACAGGGAGTAACTCGGTACGATACGCATCGATAGCAATGTCTTGAGTTGCTGAAGCAAAGGCAATTCCAAAAGCGACCCACAATAAAGCGGTCGTATGTTCAATGGGGGAATACATGGACATCTGACATAATAAGCCAATCATCAGCAACTGCATTGCCAAAATGCCGACTTTATAGCGGCCCCAAGCTGTCCATTGCCATTTATCGATGGCAGGTGCCCAAAAAAACTTAAAGGCATAAGGCTGCCCTACCAAGGCCACAACAAAACCAATGGTTTTAATGTCGATCCCTTCGGCAGCGTACCAAGCTTGTAGCGTTGTGCCTGTTAATCCTAACGGTAAACCGGATGCAAAGCCTAATAATAAAACAATGCACATCCTAAATGCGGTGGTTTGATGCATCGTCAATAGGGTATGACGAACCGTGAAGAATGCTCGCATAATACAACACCCTTATAAAAGTAATTTAATCAACAAATTTCCACATTATCCCAGTATATATTATGAAGCTGAGCTCGGGATATAAGCTCAAAACAGCGTTCCTCGGCCGCACCTCATCTGCACAAAACTCCGGCCGAGGTAATTACTATCATTTGAAATTCGCATCTCTATAGCCATTGGGTATATACTTTAAACTGTTTTTGTATAAACAGGAAAATCTTTCTATGAAGAACCGCTTCGCAGCCTTGGGCTTACTCGCAGCTATTCCTTTGCAGTGTGCTTTTGCTGACAGCGCCACCACGAATTCATCTTTCAAACTTGAAAATGAAAACGATCGCGTCAGTTACAGTATGGGGATCAATATTGGTAGTAACTTGCGCCAACAAGATTTTAAGTTAAATGCTGAGGCATTTAAACAAGGATTCACCACAGGTTATTTGGATCAGACTGGTCTCATGACCGAAGAAGAAGTGGTTAATACCTTAGTAAAGTTTCAACAAGAATTCATAGAACAAAAAATGAAAGACGCAAAGAAAGCAGCTGAAGTAAATCAAAAAGCCAGTGAGGCCTTTTTGGCAAAAAACAAAAAAGAAAAAGGCATTCAAGTCACTAAAAGTGGCCTACAATATCGCGTCATCACCGAAGGTAAAGGCGCTAAGCCAACCCTTGCTGATACGGTAACAACGCACTATCGTGGTCGACTCATTGATGGGACTGAATTTGACAGCTCTTACTCACGCAATGAGCCCGCTACGTTCCCTGTTGAGGGTGTGATCCCCGGTTGGACAGAAGCTTTACAGATTATGCCTGTAGGCAGCAAATGGGAGCTCTTTATCCCTGCTGACTTAGCGTATGGTGATCAAGGAGCGGGCAATCGTATTGGACCTAACCAAGCATTGATTTTTGAAATCGAATTGTTAGGCATTGAAAAGCCACAAGCTGAACAAGCTGTCTCTGAACAACCCACTGCTACTATCGGCAAATAATCACTCTGAACTCCGTGCGGAGTTTTAACTTGATCAGCCAGTCAAGAGGGTCTCTGTTTTTCGCCCCTCTTGACCTGCTCTTATCAGGTAGACTGCGACATTCACCGTAAGTGTTCAAGCAGTATTAAGGAACTGTGTAGTTTGGCCAATCTTTGGCGAAAAACAGTCTCAAAATGCTCACATACAAGCGTATGCTGCGCGTTTTTCGTCCATTTTTCATCGAAACCTTGTCTCACCCTACCCAATTCCCCAAGTATCACTATTCCCTTTTGAACAGTTACCATTCATCACGCGAGGTCATTTAACACTCGGGATGGTTAACAGCTAATCCACCCTGTGAGGTTTCTTTGTAGATAGAGAGCATATCCTCGCCTGTTTTCATCATGGTCTTAATCACTTTATCCAGTGATACGATATGCTGTCCATCCTCCATCAAAGCTAATCGAGCAGCATTCACGGCTCTCACGGCAGCCATGCCATTACGCTCAATACACGGGATTTGAACCAGACCATTAATAGGGTCACAAGTGAGCCCTAAATGATGCTCCATACCTATCTCAGCTGCATTTTCAACTTGGTACACATTGCCACCCAAAACTTCCGCTAAAGCCCCTGAGGCCATGGAGCAGGCTACACCAACCTCTCCTTGACAGCCGACTTCTGCACCTGAAATGGAGGCTCGCTTTTTATATAAAACACCAATGCCTGCTGCGGTTAAAAGAAATTGGCAGATATGCGCTTCGTGTTCAGATTTTGGAATTGTGGTTAAATGATAATAAAGAACGGCAGGAATAATGCCTGAAGCACCATTAGTAGGCGCGGTAACCACTTTGCCACCGGCTGCATTTTCTTCATTAACAGCCATTGCAAAACAATTTAACCATCCCATGGTATTGTCTTGATTGCCGGTTTTATCTTGCTCAGTCAACTTCTCATAAAGAACAGGGGCTCGACGACGAACTTCCAAACCCCCGGGAAGTATCCCTTTGGTACTACATCCCTTTTCGATACTCTGGGCCATTGTTTTCCATATTTTTAGTATTTTACTGTCAATCTCACCTTGATCTCGCCAAATTAGTTCATTTGCGTTGACAATTTCCGAGATTTTTTTATTGTCTGCGTTACAAAAATCCATTAATTGCTTAGCAGTCTCATAAGGATACGGTACTTTTTTTGTAACCGTCAAGGGTCTCTTGTGCTGCAATTGCTCATTATCAACAATGAAGCCACCCCCTATAGAATAAAAAATATTTTCTGCGATGCACGATGCGCTGCTATCATACGCACGAAACAACATGCCATTCACATGATGCGGTAATGTTTCATGATCATTGTAGAGAATGTCTTTGTCTAATGAGAAAGGCAGCGTGTGTTGCTTAAATAAAGCCAGTGTTTGCGTTGTGTGAATTTGCTGCATGAGTGCAGGCACTGTATCAGGCTCAGCCTCTTCAGGCTTCACGCCCAGCAATCCTAAAACCAAAGCTTTGTCTGTACCATGTCCTTTCCCTGTTAAGGACAGAGAGCCATACAAGGTGATTTGAAGACCTTGGATTTTAGCCAGACCAAACTGCTTCTCTAACTTCTCAACAAAAGTTCTGGCTGCGCGCATTGGGCCGACGGTGTGTGAGCTTGAGGGCCCTATCCCAATTGAAAATAAATCAAAAATACTAACGGTCATAATGATCCTTAATCATCAAGGATGTTTGGTGGTTAGTCGGCCATCAAACACCTTATTTTCCTGCTTGAGATTAGCAGAAAAATAAGGGCATTTCCATTGATGAACTTGAACTTAACATTGTCCGAAGAAAGAACACTTCAATGAGGTGACTAGTCTCTACGTAGCTTATCGGATAAAGCAATCGGGGTGGGATATCGCGCCACAATGTAATAGGAAGACGCGATGAAAGTCAGAATGGTTGTTATCTGGATCAAAGACTCAGCCTTAAAGCTAATCAACCCCTTACTGTGTGCTAAATAAGCAACTAATAATGAGAACTCACTGATTTGCCCTAAGCGTATACCTAATTCCCAGCTCAGGTTTTTTACGTGATCCATGCGTTGAATCAAGCGTGAAAAAACGATTGGTTTTACGATTAGTGTCACTGCCGCTAAAATTACTGCCGGGAGGATGACCTGTTTTACCGCTAGGAGATCTAAGCCCGCCCCTAAAGAAAAGAAAAATAAAATCAAAAAGAAATCGCGAATGGGACGTAAACTTTCCGCAATAAAGCGCGAGATGGGGTTGGTGGCCAAAGACACGCCTGCTAAGAAAGCCCCCACCTCAAAGGAAAGATGTAACCACTCGGCCAATTGTCCAACAGTTAAGCACCAACCAATGGCCAGCAAAAAAATGTATTCATGAATACGATTGAAACATTTAAACAGGGTATTTAAGACATAACGCGCGACTAGCACCGCGCCTACCATCAAACAGGGTAGCGAAAATAAAATTTCTCCAAGCTCTACTAGGAGCAGCTCTTTGCTGTCTGTCGCATGATGAATCATTAACATCACAAAGATAGCAATGATATCTTGCAGCAATAAAATACTGACCACCACTTCTCCGCTCTTCTGGTGATGCAGCACCGTGGTCGGCAACAATTTCAAACCTAAAATGGTGCTTGAAAACATCATACAAGTACCAATGAGAAGGCTCTCTATACCCGTAAATCCAGTGAGGCGAGCAATACCATACCCCAAGGCTGCAAACACCGCAGAGCTAACTGTGGTTGTCCAAGTGGTTTGTCGTAAAAGATGAATCAAATTTTTAGGCTGTAAATTTAAGCCCAATAAAAAAAGCAAAAAGATAATGCCAAAATGCCCTACTTGCTCGATCAGTTTATGATTGCTTACCCAAGATAGGCCAGAAGGTCCTAGGAAGATCCCCAATAGAATGTAACCAACTAAAAGTGATTGTCGCCCAAATAATGCCAACGTGGCGATGACAGATGCCCCGCAGAAAATGACAAAAATAGAAAAAACAAATTCATTACCCATAGATTACAGATTTTTTACTCCAGTTATGCTCAAATAGAGCCCATATGGCGTTGATTGTTCAACACGTGATTCCGCATCTACTGCACCTATCATCATAGGGAAGTATCGTGATGACGGAGTCCGCAAAACGAATAATCAGCGAATGATGCCAGATAACATCAATCTAGGCAAAACATTCGTACCATGCCTCTTGAATTTGGATTATCAGAATAACTAATGGATTTTCATATAACATGAGCGAAGTCGAGATTGAATCTCTGAAAGCACAGCTAGTGAGTCAGCCAGAAAACGCCTTAACTCTGTATCAAATCGGAATGCTACTCGCATTTCAAAAAAATTACATTGATGCGCTCAGTTATTTAGAGCATGCGGTGACTCTAGAGCCCAACAACCCTTTGTTTCACAATAATTTTGGCAACGCCTTAAAATGCAGCCAACAATTTGAGCGTGCAGAACAACATTACTCAAAAGCATTAGATCTCAATCCTAATTATCCACAGGCACATAATAACTTGGGAGTTCTTTACTATTTTCAAGGAAAATTGCTGGAGGCAAAAAAACAGTTTGAACAAGCCTTGCGTTATTTTCCGACTTATGGCGATGCGCATTTTAATTTAGCCAATACCTTGGCTCAAATCAACCAATTACCTTATGCGGTCATTCACTATAAGCAATGCTTAACAACTCAGCCAAACCATCTACAAGCTATCCATAATTTAGGCGTAAGCCTGACCGCGCTCGGTTGTTTTGAAGAAGCAGAGCCGTACTTATTACAAGCCATCACACACGATGAATTGAACATAGAGGCCCATTATCATCTAGGTCTCATTTATGCTTCCACGAACCGCTTGGCACAAGCGATTGAGCATTACCGATTGGTCACAACACAACGACCAGATCATGCCAATGCTTGGCACAATCTGGCGACATTATTACTGCATCAAAACCAACGGGAGGCCGCTCAAGCCGCTTACCAACAAGCATTCACCCTCGATCCAAATAATATCACTGCAAAACACATGTTAGATGCCTTGGTTGGCAATACAGCCCCTGAGGGTGCTCCTAGAGAGTATGTGCGTGCTTTGTTTGATCAATATGCACCCTCTTACGATGATCAGGTCACGCATCAATTACACTACCAAGTGCCACATCACTTACGAACCTTGGTTGGGAAGCATGCAAAAAATTTAACTGGTCTATGGAAAGTGGCAGATTTAGGTTGCGGTACTGGTCTATGTGCACCTTATTTTCGTGATTTGAGCGAACGCTTAATTGGCGTCGATGTATCCCCTAAGATGTTAGATATGGCCAGTCGACGTGGCGGATACGACAGCCTCATTGTTGAGGATGCATTACATTATTTAAATACCAATTATCAGCACGATCTGATCATTGCTGCGGACGTATTCGTGTATTTTGGCGAGTTATCCAGTTTCTTTCAAAGTACACAAAAAAGTTTAAAGCCTGGCGGCTACTTCACGTTTAGTATAGAAACATTAGATCCATTAAATGACAGCAAAGACTATCAACTTCATCAAACGGGCCGCTATGCCCACCATCCAGATTACATCACTCAGATCTGCCAAACACAATCTTGGCAATGCATTGCCATAGAATCCCTCACCCTGAGAACCCAATCTGATCAACCCGTATTAGGACTTGTGTATTTGCTAAGAAAAATCACTTAGAATATACTTTTCTCGCAATGAGGGTTAAAAAACCATGGAATGGGATATTAAAACAGTCAGGAAGCAGTTTCCACAACTGCAACAAATCATGCAAGGCTGCCCTTTAGTCTATTTTGATAATGCAGCGACTACACAAAAACCCAATGCCGTGATTCAAGCTGAAATGGATGTTTACGAATCAAAAAATGCCAACATACATCGTGGCGTCTATGACCTGACGCATGAGGCAACTGCTGCTTTTGAACAGGCCAGAAAAACACTGGCGCAATTCATACACGCAAAACATACCGAAGAGTGCATTTGGGTACGTGGTGCCACGGAGGGTATCAATATCGTTGCAAATGGTTTCCGTTCACTTGTGACAGCGCAAGATAATATTATCATCAGTCATTTAGAGCACCATGCTAACTTGATTCCATGGAAAATGCTGTGCGAAGAAACCGGCTGTCAATTAAAAGTTATTCCTATTACCGATCAAGGTGAGGTGCAAGTAGATGTCCTGCTCTCACTGATCACTTCACACACTAAGTTAATCAGTATTGGCTTTATTTCCAATGCTTTGGGTAC
>JAHFQF010000043.1 GCA_023266435.1 Legionellales bacterium
GTTCGATTAAAAATATGAATCAGCGCATCTTGCATCACCTCATCCGATGCCTGTCGCCCCTCGATATAAGGGCAGATCCAGCCGAGTTCGCAATCAAGCAGCATATTAACGTAAGCTGGACCGAAGTCGGGGTTTAATTCATTCCATAAACGCACAGCCCTCTCTGGAGCATCACTCTGGTTCACGTCTTTCGGTATCTTGAGCACACATCGCTTATCATCATTAACATAAACGGTATTAAACGTACCCTCACCTAGCTTTTGCCATGGCATCATACATCTCTTTATATTTCGCTGAATCTACACTTGATAACTTAAAAGAAATCCAGTTAACTATTGTCAGAAGAGCTCAATTTTATGATAGAATCAGTGCGTTATCAAGCTGCTTTTTACAGCAATATATATCAGCCGTCTATACCCAAGATACTTCAAAATGCCTAGTTTATAGCAAAGCGAATTTAGCTAGATGAAGTTTTCCGAACCAAGGAATAGTCGATACTATTGCGAGGTGAGGAAGACTGCAGATGGCTAAATTCGAGCAGCTAGAAACATGTATTTTGGAGTATCTTGGGTATATATGACATGATGGGGAGCTGAAAAACTGAGAAGCTGGATGCCACCTCAGCCCAGGCACTTATGACCTAGGGGGCTGAGCTGTTATAGGAAAGCATCTCCGAGCTGACGATGACAACAACGCCTTAAATTAAATCGAGAAGAGTCTATTTAAACTGAGCGAATAGGATAGTACTCTGGTTTCCAAATCATTTTTTGAATACGTGTTTCTATAGATTCCTTGGTATCTGGATACGTGGCAAGACCATCTTTAATTGCTTGTTTTGCAACCGCGACAGCAATATGAAACGCCAGATCTTTGGCTTCAAACAACGCAGGCAACACAGGTGCATCAGGATCTTTATTGAGAGGGGATTGTGCTGCAATGACTTTGGCTGCTTCCCAGAGCATATGGTCGTTGATCGTTTTTGCTTGTACGGCTAACGCTCCAATCCCTAATCCAGGAAATGCCAATGCATTGTTACATTGGGCAATACGTATCATTTTATCGCCATAGGGTACTTGTTGAAATGGGCTGCCTGTGGCAATGAGCCCTCGACCTTCTGTCCATTGTAGTAAGTGTTGTGGATGGCCTTCACATTGCTCTGTGGGATTAGACAAAGGAAAAATAATAGGTCTGGCAGTATGCTGTGCCATGGTTTTCACAATGTCTTCTGTAAACGCGTTACGAATTGTTGATGCACCAATCAAAATGGTAGGTTTCACTTCACGCACGACATTGAGCAGATTTCTGTCTGCAGAGGCACCCCAGGCTGCAGATTCTTTGGCCTCACGGGCATAGGGGGCTTGGAACTCATTCAAATCAGTAGAATCTTTTAACAATAAACCAAAACGATCAACCAACCAAAAACGTTTTCGCGCTTCCGCTTCTGTCAGACCTAAGCGCACCAATGCGGCGCACAATTGATCGGTAATGCCCATACCCGCAGTCCCTGCTCCGTACACGACAATACGGTGATCTTTTATCGCGATGTCTGTTGCTTGCATGGCGGCTAATAAAGCACCCAAAGTCACAATGCCGGTACCTTGAATGTCATCATTAAAGGTACAGAATTTGGAGCGATACTTTTCTAACAATCGACGCGCATTATTTTTACCAAAATCTTCCCAATGCACCATTACTTTAGGAAAACGTTTTAAAAGTTCTTTTAGAAAAATATCAATGAACTCATCATAGTCCGCACCACGAATACGTTTATGGCGCCACCCTAGATATAACGGATCCTCTAGCAGCGCTTCATTGTCGGTACCCACGTCTAGCATGACGGGGAGCGCCTGATATGGATTTAAGCCACACAGGGTATAGACTACTAATTTGGCAATAGGGATATCCATTGCGCCAATCCCTTGATCGCCAATACCCAATACGCCTTCACCATCGGTGATCACTACTGTGGAAATCTCAGGATGTGTGCGATTATCTAAAATTCGACCAATGTGCTCTTTATCAGGATACGACACATATAGACCACGTGGTTGTCTAAACTCACGGCTAAATGCTTTTACAGCAGAGCCCACCCCCGGGGTGTAAACATAGGGGAACATTTCTTCTAAGTAAGTCCCCACCAACTTATAAAAGATAATTTCACTTTTATCATGCAGATTATTGAGATAAATATGCTTCTGCAAGTCACTGGAGTAACATTGAAATTGTTGGTAAGCACGCTGTACTTGCTTTTCCAATGTTTCAACGCATTGAGGAAGCTTACCTAATAATTCCAAATGGATCCGCTCCTCCTGAGAGAAGGCAGTGCCCTTATTTAAGAGTGGCGTGGTTAAAATACTCTTGCCTTTCAGCTTAGTTTCTACCCACTTTTCCCCAGTTTTGGAGTCAGTTTTGATTTTAAATTCTAACATCTTAATCCAACCACATACGTGCGTTATCAAATAGTTTTTGCCAAGGACTATAGTCTGGCCATTGTTTTGGATGCCAAGACAATTGTACCGTTCTAGAAACTCGTTCTGGATGGGGCATCATGATAGTCACTCGCCCATCGGGTACTGTTAAACCCGTGATGCCTAAAACAGAGCCATTGGGGTTATGAGGATACTGCTCTGTCAGTTTCCCTTGATAATCCACATAACGCAGCGCAACAACACCTTTGTCTACCGTAACTCTGCCCTCACCGTGAGCCACCGTGATGGGTAGAATGCTTCCTGCCATCCCTCGCAATAGTATAGATGGACTATCCTCAATTTTCACCAAAGACAGGCGTGCTTCAAACTGCTGTGATTGATTATGCAAGAATTGTGGCCAATGTGCGGCCCCGGGAATAATGTCTTTCAAGTGTGACAACATTTGACAGCCATTACAGACACCTAATGTAAAAGTTTGAGCGCGGTCAAAAAATGCTGCAAATTGATCATGCAAGGCTGCATTAAATAAAATAGATTTTGCCCAACCTAGGCCTGCTCCTAAAGCATCTCCATAGGAAAAGCCACCACAGGCAACCAGTCCTTGAAAATCTTTTAAAGTTTTACGACCAACTTGCAGGTCTGTCATACTGACATCAATTGCTTCAAAGCCAGCCGCCTTAAAAGCAGCTGCCATTTCTACATGGCCATTGACCCCTTGCTCACGCAAAATAGCAACTTTAGGTAACTGTTTTCCTATCCTGACAGATGCTGTGCGCTCTAAGCTAAAACTCACCTGACTAAACAAACCGGTATTTTCTTTAGTCCCAATCTGGTCATAAGCAGCTTTAGCACAGATCGGGTTATCACGCAGCGACTGTAACTGATAACTGGTGCTAGACCATATTTTTTGCCAAGTCGCTCTCTGCTCAGACAAGATGATTTTTTGTTGATGCTGAAACACGATGGTTTCACTGCGGGTAGGCTTGCCAATCACCTGCGTGCAGGCAGACAAACCATGTCGTGCTAATAGCGCTTGCACTCCAGCTTGATTGGCTGTTTTGATTTGGATGACTGCGCCCAGCTCTTCATGAAATAGTGCTGCTTTGGGATCAGAACCCAATGCATCTAAACTAATCTCTAAACCAGCTTGGCTAGCAAAGGCCATTTCGACCAAGGTCACAAACAAACCACCATCACTACAATCATGATAGGCTTCAATCAGCCCCGCTTGATTACACGCTTGGATAGCATCAAAAAACTGCTTGAGTAACATCGGATCGTCTACATCAGGTGTCGTTTCACCCAGTTGCTGGACAACTTGTGCAACACAGCTACCACCTAAACGTTGCTTACCCTGCCCTAAATCAATGAGCAACAACTGCGTGTCGACTTCACCATTCAGCACGGGCGTCAATGTACGGCGCACATCGGATACGGGTGCGACGGCGCTGATGACACAAGTCACCGGACTTTCAACAGTCTGTGTTACTTTATCTTCTGACCAGCGAGTACGCATCGACAAAGAGTCTTTACCGACTGGGATGCTAATTCCTAAGGCAGGACACAACTCCAAACCAATGGCTTTGACCGCTTCAAAAAGTGCGCCATCGTTTTCGGGTGTTCCACAGGCAGCCATCCAATTTGCAGACAAGATCATGTCTGAAATCTTCGCCACAGGCGCAGCTGCCAAATTAGTGATGGCTTCACCCACTGCCATGCGACTTGACGCTGCTGGATTGAGTAAAGCCAACACAGGGCGTTCCCCCATGGACATGGCCTCACCCTGATAATTTTCATAATCATTCAGGGTTACTGCACAATCCGCTACTGGGATTTGCCAAGGACCGACCATCTGATCTCTGGCAACCAAACCTGAAACGCTGCGATCGCCAATGGTAATTAAGAAGCTTTTGTCTGCAATGGTAGGATAGGCCAAGAGTCGTTGGGCTAATTCTTCTAATGCATAGTGTTCTAATGTTAAAGGCGTGCCAGTTTGCTTCCAGGTATGTGCCTCACGTTGCATTTGAGGCACATTGCCAAATAATAATTGCGCAGGGATATCAATAGGCATCTGCGAAAAACGTGTGTCAGTTAATTGCAACTGCTTGGCTTCCGTGGCCACACCTACGACAGCATACGGGCAACGTTCGCGTTGGCAAAAAGCTTCAAAGCGTTCAGTTTTTTCTGGGCTAATTGCCAAGACATAACGCTCTTGTGCTTCATTACACCAGGCTTCCATGGGTGATAAACTCGGATCGGCCAAAGGCACTTTGCTCAAATCACATAAAAAACCACGACCAGCGTCAGTCACAAGCTCAGGTAACGCGTTGGCTAGGCCGCCGGCACCCACATCGTGAATCGCTAAAATAGGATTGTCTATCCCTAAAGCCACGCATTGGTTAATGACTTCTTGTGCGCGTCGCTCTATTTCTGCGTTATCTCTTTGTACTGATGCGAAGTCTAAGCTAGCTTCACTCTTGCCTTGATCCACAGAAGAAGCCGCACCACCACCTAAACCAATTAACAGTCCAGGGCCACCTAACACGACCAACTGTGAACCTGGGGGCACTGGGTTTTTCAAGCAATGCATATCACGCACAGTACCTAATCCACCTGCAATCATCACAGGCTTATGGTAACCATGGCTTTGCTGATCAGACAGACGGTAATCAAACGTTCTAAAGTAACCACATAAGTTTGGGCGACCAAATTCATTGTTATAGCGTGCACCACCAATCGGTGCCTCTAACATAATGGCTAAAGCAGAGGCCATACGCACTGGTGTTTTTAATTCACTTTCCCAAGGTTGTGGGGTATTGGGCAAACGTAGATGCGAGGTTGTAAAACCAACCAAGCCTGCTTTAGGCCGTGCGCCGATGCCTGTGGCGCCCTCGTCTCTGATTTCTCCACCTACACCAGTTGCTGCACCAGAATACGGTGAAATGGCCGTAGGATGATTATGGGTTTCTACTTTGAAAACAATGTGAGCAGGCTCTGTATGCGTTTCATACGTACCTGTGTCAGGATTAGCCAACAAACGATTAGCAGAGAAACCGGCTAAAATGGCCGCATTGTCTTTGTATGCCGATAATACATTCGTTTGACGATGCGCATACGTATTTTTAATCATCTGAAACAACGTATGCGGCTGTGCTTTTCCATCTAGTGTAAAGCGTGCATTAAAAATCTTATGCCTACAGTGCTCAGAGTTTGCTTGCGCAAACATCATTAATTCCACATCAGTTGGATCGCGCTGCAGCGCACTAAATGCCTCATACAAATAATCAATTTCAGCTGAACTTAATGCCAAACCAAAAGCTTCATTGGCATTCCTGAGTGCATCTTTACCTTCGGCGCCTATTGCTACTGTACGTAAGGCACGTGCCACAGGTACATCAAATAGTTGGTCGATTTCATGAGTTACTTGTAATAAGGACTCGGTCAAAGGATCATACAACGCATTTAAAAAAGCGAGCCGATTAGTTGCATCTAACTGCAAATCAGCATTCCAAGTATATAAAAAACCTTGCTCTAAGCGCTCTACATCTGTCAAATGGCACTGACGTGCGATTTCAGTGGCTTTAGAGGACCAGGGCGATAAAGTGCCCAACCGCGGCACCACCAAACATTGCATTGCAGACAAAGTAAAATCAGCGGGCGTGGCAGACAATAATTCCGCCACACGCTGCACTGCTGCTGATTGTATGGCTGCACTTTTTAAAAAATAAATTGGTTGCAGGGTCAATGTAGTTAACGTGGGTACAATGGATTGTAACTGTTGTTGCAAGCGTGTTAAGTAGGGAGAGGCACTGTCAACTTTACCGATAAAAATGAGCATGATCATCCTCTTTAATTTTTTTACGTTTTTCTTGGAAGAATGTACGCAACAAGTGCCCACACTCCTCTGCTAAGATGCCACCTTGGGTCTGAATGGAAGACAAGGAAACGGGTTGCTGTAATAATTGAACTTGGCTATCAATCACGCCTGTTTTAGGATCCAGCGCACCGTAAACCAGTCTTGAAAGTCGGGCATGATTGATTGCGCCTGCGCACATAGCGCAAGGCTCTAAGGTGACATATAAAGTACAGCCAGGTAAGCGATAATTTTTTTGCTTTTGCGCGCCTTCACGCAACACGACTATTTCTGCATGCAGGGTGGGATCAAGCCCACTAATCGGTTGATTATACCCTTCTGCGATCAGTTGATTATCATGCACTAACACAGCACCGACAGGCACTTCTCCCTTTTCTTGAGCAAGTTTCGCATTTTGCAACGCACGCTGCATCCAGAAAAGGTCCTGGGCTGCCATGTTCTCGCCCTACTCCCACTCAATAGTGGCAGGAGGTTTGCTCGAGATGTCGTAGGTAACGCGCGCAATACCCTTTACTTCATTGATAATGCGACTTGAGGCTTCTTCTAGTAATTCATATGGCAATTGAGCCCAAGTGGCTGTCATAAAATCTACGGTTACTACAGCACGCAAAGCAACGACATACTCATATTGACGCGCATCCCCTACAACCCCTACTGCTTTCACAGGTAAAAAGACTGCGAAAGCTTGGCTGACTTGATGATACCAACCATGCCGATGTAGTGTTTCTAGGAAAATGGCATCTGCTTGTTGCAGCAATGGTACATACTCTGGTTTAACCTCACCCAAAATACGCACGCCCAATCCCGGCCCAGGAAAAGGATGTCGGTCAATCATGCTGTTAGGTAAGCCCAACTCTAAACCAATCTTACGCACTTCATCTTTAAATAACATACGTAGAGGCTCAATGAGTTTAAAAGGTAAGGACTCGGGGAGTCCTCCAACATTATGATGCGACTTGATCACATGCGCTTTGCCTGTTTGGCTGTCTGCGGATTCGATCACATCGGGATAAATCGTGCCTTGTGCAAGCCATTTGACATCAGGATAGGCTTTAGCTGCTTCTGTAAACACATCAATGAAAGTCTTACCAATGATTTTGCGTTTTTCCTCAGGACAAGTGACGCCTGTTAATTGGCTTAAAAATTGTTCTTGGGCATTCACAAAATGCACAGTCAGTCCTTTTTGTTTTTCAAATACTGCTTTGACTTGCTCAGCTTCGTTTGCACGCAACAATCCATGATCAACAAACACGCAAATCAATTGATCGCCAATGGCTTCTTGCAATAAGGCGGCAACCACTGAAGAATCTACGCCGCCTGACAAGCCAAGCAACACTTGATCTTTACCGACTTTAGCGCGCGCATCCTGGATCAAATCCTGAATGATATTTTGAGATTGCCAGGTGGCTTTGCAACCACAAATGTCTTTTACAAAGCGAGATAAAATCTGCATGCCTTGTGGAGTATGCGTGACTTCGGGGTGAAACTGAATGCCATAATATGGCTTGCTCAGATGCGCCATCATAGCGATTTCTGCGTTATCACTTTTGGCGACAACTTTGAAATCAGCAGGAATACGCGACACTTTGTCACCATGGCTCATCCAAACATTCAGTCCGGCAACGCCTTGGGTTTCAAAGTCTGAGAGCCCCTGAGTCAACGCACAAGGATCAATCACGGATAATTTGGCATGGCCATATTCGCGGTGGCTAGACTTGACCACTTGCCCACCCAAACAGGCCGCCATGGATTGCATGCCATAACAGATACCTAATAAAGGCAATCCCAAGTCAAACAACTCTGGATTGATTTGTGGTGAGCCTACATCCAGCGTGCTTTCTGGACCTCCCGACAAGATAATCCCTTTGGGTTGCAGGCTACGAATGGTATCTATGTCGACTTCGTGTGACTTCAGCTCACAATAAACACCCAACTCACGTACACGACGCGCAATCAATTGAGAGTACTGCGAGCCAAAATCTAAAATTAATAGTAGGTCTTTTTTCATTAGGATTGATCTCTTTGATAGTTAGGAGCTTCTTTAATAATCGTCACGTCGTGCACATGGCTTTCACGCATACCAGCGGCTGTCACACGTACATATTTTGAATCGGTACGTAAAGACTCGATCGTGTGGACTCCGACATAACCCATACTAGAACGCACACCACCCATTAACTGATGGACTACATTCAACATGCTCCCTTTGTATCCTACTCGGCCCTCGATTCCTTCCGGCACTAATTTTTCAGCGTTGTCTTGATCCCCTTGGAAATAGCGATCACTAGAACCGTGTTTTTGTGCCATGGCACCCAAAGAGCCCATGCCACGATACGTTTTATAAGAGCGTCCTTGATACAGCACTACTTCGCCAGGTGCCTCATCGGTACCTGCTAACAAACCACCAATCATTACCGTGTGTGCGCCTGCAGCTAACGCTTTTGCAATGTCTCCCGAGAAGCGAATACCACCATCAGCAATAATAGGAATACCCGTGCCTCTCAATGCATGCGCCACTTGTTGAATGGCTGTAATTTGCGGCACGCCCACGCCAGTAATAATGCGAGTCGTACAAATGGAGCCAGGGCCTATCCCTACTTTAACGGCATCTGCACCCACTGCAATGAGTGCTGCTGCGGCTTCAGCCGTAGCAATATTGCCCCCGATAACTTGCATCGTTGGATAGTGTTTTTTAATCCACGCCACTTGATCAATCACTGACTGAGCATGACCGTGCGCCGTGTCTACCACAATCACATCCACGCCGGCATCAATCAGAGCAGCCACGCGATCGGCAGTATCAGCGCTGGTTCCTACAGAGGCGCCTACGCGCAATTGCGCTAAGGAATCTTTACAGGCATGGGGATAGTCTTGCTCTTTTTGAATGTCTTTGACGGTGATCAAGCCTTTAAGTTGAAATTGATCATTCACCATCAATAATTTTTCTAAACGATGCTGACGAAATAAATTTAAAATTTCTTGGCGTGATGCGTTCGTTTTGACCGTAACCAAATGTTCTTTGGTTGTCATGATTGCAGCAACGGTTTTCTGATGGTCGTCTTCAAAGCGCCAGTCTCTGCGTGTCACGATGCCTACTAGCTTACCTTCTGCAACCACGGGCACTCCTGAAATATGATGCTGCTGTACTACTTTTAATAATTCAGCAACAGTTGCAGTGGGTGCAATGGTGATCGGATCATTCACAACACCGGATTCGTATTTTTTGACTAAGCGCACTTCGTTTGCTTGCTGCTCGATGGTCATGTTTTTATGGATGATCCCAAGACCACCTTGTTGTGCCATCGCAATGGCCATGTTAGATTCAGTAACAGTATCCATGGCAGCGGAAATCAGAGGGATATTCAGTGCAAGTGCACGAGTGAGTTTTGTTTCTAAAGAAACTGCGTTGGGATGGACCAGCGAATGCCCTGGAATTAATAAAATGTCATCGAAAGTAAGCGCTTCACCTTGGTATTCCATAGTGAGTACCTTAATTTGTGATCCAAGAAGTGCATATTATACGGAATTAGCCACCCTTTTTAAATAGGTTAGTTAACAATGCCAATCTCAGAATGCGAACTTTCTACCCCGGTATACTCTGTTAGCGCTTTTAATAGTCAAGTCAAAGAGTTACTAGAGCATCATTATGCCAATGCCTGGCTAGAAGGTGAAATTTCTAACTTTTCTCAACCTAAATCTGGGCATTGGTATTTTTCATTGAAAGACGAGCACGCTCAAATCCGCTGTGCCATGTTTCGCTTTGCGAATCAACGGGTACCCTTTACGCCTGAAGATGGTATGGCGGTTAAAGTCAGAGCCAAGGCAAGTTTATATTGTGATCGAGGTGATTTCCAGCTCATTGTGGACGCGATGGAGGCAGAAGGAGAAGGCGCATTACAGCAAGCGTATGATGCCCTAAAACAAAAGCTGCAAGCTTTAGGACTCTTTGCTTCTGAGCGTAAAAAGCCCTTGCCTGCTTGGCCAAACACCATTGGCATTATCAGCTCGCCAACCGGTGCAGTAATTCGAGATATGATTACCACGTTGCGACGACGCTATCCGTTAGCGCGAGTGATTCTATACCCTACTCTGGTGCAAGGTAAGCAAGCAGCACCTGCGATTATCCGGGCAATTCAACTTGCTCAGACACATCAACAAGCCGATGTGCTCGTGGTAGCACGGGGTGGTGGAAGTTTAGAAGATCTATGGGCCTTTAATGAAGAAAGTGTCGTAATGGCTGTCGCGGAGAGTAGTTTACCGATTGTCAGCGCGATTGGACATGAAACAGATTTTACTTTAACGGATTTTGTGGCCGATGTGCGCGCACCTACGCCCACAGCAGCAGCGGAGCTCATTAGTCCGCACCTTGGGGATTGGAGTGCTACCTTGGCAGTCCATAGCCAGGATCTACAGACAGCCATGCTCACCCATTTGCAAACACTCGCGCAACGCTGTGATTACTTGATGCATCGATTACAAACACATCATCCGTTAAAGCAATGCCGACATCAACTCTCTCAAATCCAACAATGGCAGCATCGTCTCCTAATCACTATGAAACACACATTGCAAACGCACCAAAGACATCTACAACAACTCTGTGCACAATTACACTTGGTAAGCCCACTGCAAACTTTAGCCCGCGGCTATGGTATCGTTCAAGATACCGAGGGACATGTGATTACTGACAGCAGTCAGACTAAGCCCCGTGACTTAATTCACATCATCCTACATCAAGGGACTATTCAAGCCACTGTTGTTTCGTAGTAAGCGTTTACTTGGGGCGATAAACAACCCGCAAGCCATCTCTGTTTTCTTCTGGCGAAACAGATGGATTTAAGAATGGATATTGTGGTCTATTTGAAAGAATGTATTGTATCATTTGCGCTTTATCAGCCTCTAACTCACTAATCTGAACACGCATTGCATCAATATTCTGACCAAGTGCTTCATAACGTTTGGCTGATTCTTCCTTTTTTTGCGCAATCCTTATGCGATGTTTTCGCGCAGCAATGCGATTAGCTTTCCGAACGATTGTCTGCTCTTCAGGGCTCATTACATGAATCGTGCTCACCTGCCTGGTGCGCTCAATCCGTTTCTCAGCTTGTCTTGCGCTGTGACTTTGAGCATCTGAATTATCCGCATCTTGAGCCGAAGCAGGGGTCACTTGAGGCACGAATGGTTGACGCTGTGGCGCTAGAAAAATGGGAGCAACAACAAGTGGGCAGTAGCGGCATCTCTTGCTCTGGGGGTGTATTGAGCTCAGACAGGAGCGCTTCTAATGCCCTTTTAGCCTCTGCTGTTAAAAATACACTAGATGAAGAAGCTAGTGCTAAGAGCTGATCCAGCTCATCCATAGAATTTATTTCGTTTTGGGGGTCTACTTGGGTTCCGCTCATTGTGTGAATCCTCATTTTATAGGGAGCTTAGGTTATCGCGTGAGCTATCCTATAGTTTGATGATTGACTTGTCAAGCCTGCCCAAGCATATCATAACAGAAACCGGCAGCGGGCAGACGATGACAGCAATGCCTGACATTAACTCGAGTCAATATATACCCAAGATACTTCAAAACGCGTAGTTTATAGCAAAGCGGATTTAGCCAGATGAAGTTTTCCGAACCAAGGAATAGTCGATACTATTGCGAGGTAAGGAAGGCTGCAGAGGGTTAAATTCGAGCAGCTAGGAACAGGTATTTTGGAGTATCTTGGGTATAGACTATGAAAAAGCGCAAGCATCCAGCCTATACTCATCCGCTGGATGCTATCAATCGTTTGATTACCAAACAGTAGGACGACAAATAGTTTGTTGAGTTTCTGTACTCGTGGCTTGAGAATGATTACCCATTTGTAACGACTGTAAATAATAGTCTGGGTTACTAAGAATGACCTTTTTCAAAACTTTTGCCTCAAGTTGCAATTCTTCAAGCTCCTTCCTTAAAGCTGAATTTTTCTTATCTAAATCTGCCGCAATTTTTTCACTTTTTTTCTTTGTCACTTTAGCTCGATCGCGCTGACGTTGCGCCGCAATGCGATTCATTTCACGTGATTTTGCCAGAGTTGTTTCATCCATTTGATCAGCTTTTAGCCTATTTCTAGGTTTCCTAACTTTTTCCAGGCTAGCAATTTCTTGCTGTAAAGGATTGGTAGCTGGATTATAGGCAGCAAGCATAGGATTTGCTACCTGCTGCATCAGTGCATCTTCTGGAGTATCAATACAATCGGCAATCAAGGCATCTAGTTCAGTTTGCTGTTGATGTACTAGAGTCAGCCCCCAAAAATCTGTAATTGGCCGGCAAGTTGGTGCTAGATAATTGCAAAGTGACGTATCCAAGCCTGGAGTAAATTCAGACACTCGAACATCATCAAAGTCTACTGTCATCTGATCGTCCTTTGGAAACCCCAAATTTTGTTGAATGGGATCAAACATCAAAGCCAGCGGATCATTCAGCTCCATTAACTCTTCTACAGTCACAAATGGCTCTTGTGTAAGCCATCCCTCTGTAGAGGCAGGCTCCATGTTGAAGCCTACAAGGGCTGGTGACGCAATCTCGGCGGGAGGCGCAACCTCTGCTCTCTGTTGTGGCAAAAAATGCACACGATGAAACATAACAATCCCCTTAATAAATGGTTATTTAAAATCTATACAAGCAAGTAGTTAACTGATATTTGTTTGGTGAGTAACAATATCATTAATTTGTGATAAAAAAAACAATAAATCCTGCTAAAATCAAGTTTTTTTCAATTTGAATTCATTTTTTTGTTTTTGGATTTAAAAAGTAAGTCATCTTATTGACAAATAAGGTGGGCGGGTTTTTCAAGAAACTTGGCTCTAGTGGCAATAAAAAACGCTTAAATCTCGTTATTTTAAAGCATAAAACAGATCTAAATCAGCTTTATAGTATTTAGTTTGAATACCAAATAATCCCAAGATAGAATGAAAAATATTATCATGGGAGTAGTTTTCCTTAGTTGCCAGACGTTCCATGGCTATAGAGTGCTGCTGTTTAAAGGTATCATTGGCAAAGACTAAAAATGGGATCTCTTTCTGCTCTTTGGGGGCGATGGCGTAGGGAAATCCATGTAAAAATAAATTATGCTCACCCAATGATTCTCCATGATCAGAGGCATACAGCATGACTATTGGCAAAGCTGAATAGGCATTGAGCTTTTGAATGAGCGTATGCAACACATAGTCAGTATAAAAAATAGTATTGTCATAGGCATTTACAAGTTGCTCAATCCCACATTTATTCACCATGCTCTCTTGGCACGCATCACCAAATTTTGCAAACTCTGGAGGGTATCTTTTATAATACAAAGGCCCATGGCTGCCATTCATGTGCAACACAATTAACATGGATTTGTTATCAAAACTTGATAAGAATTGATCTACTTTTTCTAGCAGGACCATGTCTACGCAGCCAGTCTCATCACAAAACTCAGGTTTGTTAGCATGACTCACTATATGCGTCTCAACATGGCTGCAAACCCCATAACATCCCCCAAAATTATTATCTACCCAATAGGTATTAATAGAGAGTGCATT
>JAHFQF010000044.1 GCA_023266435.1 Legionellales bacterium
GAATTATGATCAGCCCGCCATGCCAGCCGGGGTGGAGCAAGGCATTATTCAAGGTATGTACTTATTGAATAAATCAGTCTACAAATCCAAACACCAAGTGCAATTATTGGGCTGTGGTACGATTTTGCGTGAATCTTTGGCTGCGCAAGCGTTACTAGACGCGGATTTTCAAGTGGCAGCAGATGTTTGGAGCGTGACCAGTTTTAATCAATTGAAGCGAGATGCACAAGCGTGCCAACGCCATAATCAATTGCATTATGGAGAGACAGCCAAAGTGCCTTATGTCACGAGCTGTTTGGCAAAAGCAAAAGGGCCTGTGGTTGCTTCAACGGATTATATGAGAGCCTTTGCAGAGCAAATCCGAGCCTTTGTCCCCAATCCCTATTATGTCTTAGGAACGGATGGATTTGGACGCAGCGATTCACGCAGTACATTGCGTACACATTTTGAAGTGGATCGTCATTACATTGTTTATATGGCATTGCTGGGCTTAGTAGAGCAGAAAGCATTACCAGCCAGCGTATTGAAACAAGCAATAGAAAAATACGCGATTGAGATCGATAAACCCGATCCATTGACTGTTTAATTTCATTGTACAGGAGATCTTGTTTTGGCGATTATAGAAGTCGTTGTTCCAGACATTGGTGATTTTGACAAAGTCGATATCATTGAAGTCATGGTAAAAGTTGGGCAAACCATTGCGAAAGAAGATCCATTGATTACGCTGGAAACAGACAAAGCCACGATGGAGATTCCTTCTTCGCATGCGGGTGTGGTCAAAGAATTAAAAGTAAAGCCAGGGGACAAGGTGTCTCGAGGCTCAGTCATTTTGGTAGTAGAAAGCGCAGGGACGGTAGATCAGAAAACAGCTGCGCCAGCAGCAACACAACAAGCAGCGCCACACTCTGTTCCAGAGACGCTGAAACAAGCCCCCACAGCAGTTTCGGCTGCAACGGGTGTTGTAGCGCAAACGGTCTATCATCAAGATGAACCAGAGGTAGCAGACAGCGAAGGGGTCCATGCGGGTCCTGCTACTCGGCGTCTTGCAAGAGAGCTAGGTGTATCGCTGTCGGCCTTACAGGGCTCTGGACGAAAAGGTCGTGTTTTGACTAGCGATATTCACCAATATGTCAAAAATCGCTTGTCACAACCTGCCTCAGGTGGACTGTCGATTGCTCCTATGAAACAAATTGATTTTAGCCAATTTGGCGAAATTGATCGACGTGAATTAAGTCGAATCAAACAATTAACTGCTGAGCACACACATCGTAGTTGGGTGAGCATTCCACATGTCACACAGTTTGATGAAGCAGACATTACGCTAATGGAAAATTTCCGCCAGGAAAACAGAGCGTCTGTAGAAAAATTGGGTGTTAAATTAACGCCATTGGTTTTTATCATGAAAGCTGTGGTAACTGCCTTGATAGAATATCCACAATTTAATAGCAGTTTAGGCCCTGATGGCAAACATTTGATCCTGAAAAAATACTATCATCTGGGGGTGGCTGTAGAAACGCCAAATGGCTTAGTGGTGCCTGTGATTCGACATGTGAATGCGAAGAGTTTGTTACAACTAGCTACGGAATTACAGGAGCTCAGTCTGAAAGCCAGAGAAAAAGGATTAAGCAGCAGCGAAATGCAGGGTGGTTGCTTTACCATTTCCAGCTTAGGCGGTATCGGTGGTACTGCATTTACTCCCATCGTCAATGCACCTGAAGTAGCAATCTTAGGGGTGTCACGAAGTGAAATGAAGCCTGTGTATCAAAAAGAAACTAAACAATTTGAGCCTAGATTAATGTTGCCCTTGAGCCTGTCTTATGATCACAGGGTGATTGATGGCGCTGAAGCTGCTCGGTTTACACGCACCATTGCGGATGCGTTGTCAGATATACGTCGTTTATTATTGTAATTTAAGAGGAATTGAGCGCATGAGTGAACAAAACATTCAAGCCAAAGTCGTAGTACTAGGCAGTGGCCCTGGCGGATACAGTGCGGCATTTAGAGCAGCAGATCTGTTAGGCGAAGGCGTGGTGTTGGTA
Organism: Legionellales bacterium; assembly: GCA_023266435.1. GTDB lineage: Bacteria > Pseudomonadota > Gammaproteobacteria > Berkiellales > Berkiellaceae > JAHFQF01. The sequence continues at coordinate 2,040 of JAHFQF010000044.1, forward strand.
GAGCGCTATGAAACCCTAGGAGGCGTCTGTCTCAATGTGGGTTGTATTCCTTCTAAAGCGCTGTTACACATTGCGCAAGTGTTGGATGAAACCAAGACCATGAAACATCATGGTGTGGATTTTGGAACGCCTACATTAGACATCGCTAAAATTCGTCAGTTTAAAGACGGAGTCGTAAAGAAATTAACGCAAGGCTTAAAAGGCTTAGCTAAACAACGCAAAGTGAAAGTCATCGAAGGATCTGGAGAGTTTACAGGTTCACATACTTTAAAGGTGACTGGTAAAGAAACGGTTAATATTCAATTTGAACATGCCATCATTGCGGTGGGCTCTCGTATCATCCGCTTGCCATTTTTACCAGATGATCCTCGTGTGTTAGATTCTACTAGTGCACTGACCTTGCCTGAGATTCCAGAGCGTATGTTAGTCATCGGTGGCGGTATTATCGGTATGGAAATGGCCACTGTGTACAGTGCGCTAGGTGCACAAATTTCTGTTGTGGAGCTAACCGATAACATTCTGGCTGGCGCAGACAAAGACATTACAACCCCATTACTCAAGCGTGCACAAAGCCGTTATGCTGCAGTCATGTTGGAAACTAAAGTCACGAAAGTCGAAGCCAAAGACGATGGATTATGGGTACATTTTGAAGGTAAGGGTGCTAAAAACTCTCCTGAGCGTTATGACTATGTGTTATCTGCAGTGGGTAGAGCACCCAATGGTAAACTCATTGGTGCAGACAAAGCCGGAGTTGCTGTAGATGAACGTGGTTTCATTGCAGTGGACAACCAACAGCGTACTAATGTACCGCACATTTTTGCAATTGGAGATGTATGTGGCAATCCCATGTTGGCACACAAAGCTGTACCAGAAGGTAGAGTTGCCGCTGAAGTGATTGCAGGTAAAAAGCATTACTTTGAGCCAGCGACCATCCCAAGCGTGGCTTATACTGATCCGGAAGTTGCTTGGATAGGCTTAACTGAAAATGATGCTAAGTCAAAGGGAATTACCTATGAAAAAGCAGTATTTCCTTGGATGGCCAGTGGTCGTGCATTGGGTGTTGCGCGCGAGGAAGGCCTGACCAAACTTTTGTTTGATCCAAAGACACATCGTTTATTAGGTGCGGGAATCGTTGGTGTGCACGCAGGGGAATTAATCTCTGAGCTGACATTAGCTTTAGAGATGGGCTGTGAAGCATCTGATTTGGCATTGACCATTCATCCGCATCCAACCTTGTCTGAGTCTGTCATGATGGCGGCTGAAATCTTTGAAGGCACGATTACTGATTTGTTTATGCCGAAGAAAGAGAAGTAGTCTTTGACTGCTTCTCTTTTTTATTAGTAAGCGTTCAAGTGCTGTCCAGAAGCGCCCCGCAGCCACCCTTCGCATCTTTGCTACTTCGCTCGGAAAAGCCGCCAGTCTATCAAAGCTTCTCTCCTACTATTTTTGAGGGAGAGGCTGGCCCAAAGGCCCGGTGAGGGCGGCTGAGCTTCAAGCTCGTTCACGCAAAGATCCTTGAGTCTGCTCGGTTTCTTGATTATTGGGGTTGCTCAACCTCTTACAAAAAGTTAAACTTCTCAACTAATAACTATAGTAGTTAAATGTTGGTTGAAAAACTCATGTCAATTTATCCGCAAACAGTCATTGATGCTCAGATTACAAAATTAGAAAATGACTTTGACGAGCTTGCATTAGGTGATCTTTCCCTTTTAATGCTGCACCAAAAACATACCCAATTTCAGCAAAGTATTGCCACTTTACGAGCACAACAACATTGTCTGGGAACCGAAATCGCTGCATTTGAAAAGCAAATCGAGCCCTTACCTGCTGAGATTGAGCAATATGAAAAAGACCCCAGCATACAAGCCCTACGAGCATTCAAACAAGATCAAGCAGCACTAAAGGAAAAAATTGAGGCCTTAACTTGGGTGCAAATTCACATGGATAGTGGAAAAGAACTCACAGAGACAGAGCAAAAAACTTTAACTGCAGCAGGTATTACTCACAAAACATTAGATAACACTCTGGTTGATCTACGTAAACAAGCAGCATCAATGTCATCCGACAGTATTTGGATTCAGCGCAGCGCGCTCTTGCCATCAGCAAAACAATCAAAGGCTCAAAAAGCATTGGCTGCAGTCACTAAACAATTGGAAGAGAAACGAGCCGGATTGGCGCAGTGTAAAGTTGGGCTAGAACGAGTGTTGGCTGAGCATGCATGCAATTTAGTAGCCATGGACAGGCATGTGAAACTATCTTATAGAGCAGAATCCGCATTGCGTCAGCTGTGGATTGAGCTTGAGATATTGAGACAGAGTGAAAATTCAGGAGCAGCGCAATATGCAATGTATCAGCATGATCGCAAGGCATTAGATGCTAAATATCTTGCAGTCAGTAAAATATTACCTCAATTTACTCAGTTTTTACGAGATAAAATCACTGAATTAAATACTTATGTAAAACAGAGAAAACCCAGCTGGATACGTCGCCTCATAGAAAAACTTTTTCATTTGATTGAAAGATCTAAAAAAGTAGATTTAGCACAAAAAGCAAAAAGTCAGATAGAGAAGGATATCGCTACTTTAGAGACTTATGTTGTTGATAATCAAGAGCAACCTATCACAGCAGTGCAGCAAAAGCTTGGTGCGATGATACATGAACTTGACCAAGAGATAGCAGAAAATCAAACCTTGACTCGTGTACATAAAGGTCAGTTCCGATTCTCAGTAGGGCAATTGCATGCCTATTTACAAGCTTGTCAGGGACAAATGGACAGTACTCAAACAGACTATACAAAAGCTACCACCGCGTACAATGAAGCATTAAAGCAGCACAATGAATACAACCCAGACTGTCTTTATTCTGGCCCTAAATTAGGGGTGTGATTTTCTCTATGCACTGCACTTTAGCGCGGTGTCCAGATAAGCCGAAAAACTCTAAAAATTAAGCAAAAAAAAGCCCCAGATCACTGGGGCTAAAAGTGCGATAATCATATCCTCTTCGTACTGAGACTATATCGAGTCGGTACGCACAAATTCACAAATATGCTCATAGTATTGGGAGCATACAATGGCCTAGAAAGTTACTCATCCCAGGAGAGTGTTCCTCCTGCTTGATAATCAATGACGCGTGTTTCAAAGAAGTTTTTCTCTTTCTTCAAATCCATCATTTCACTCATCCAAGGAAATGGATTTTGGCTGGCAGGAAACTGATCAGGCAAGCCAATTTGATTACAACGACGATTTGCAATGAAGTGTAAAAATTCTTGGAACATAGCAGCATTTAGACCCAAAATACCACGAGGCATGGTGTCTTTTGCGTATTGATACTCCAAATCCACCCCTTGACGGATTAGCTCAATGGCTTCTTTCTGGAACTCAGGCGTCCATAATTCAGGATTCTCAATCTTGATTTGATTGATTACGTCGATACCAAAGTTCAAGTGCATGGATTCATCGCGTAAAATGTATTGGAACTGTTCAGCAGTACCCACCATTTTGTTACGACGACCCAGTGACAATACCTGCGTAAAGCCCACATAAAAGAAGATGCCTTCAAACACTACATAAAATGCAATCAAATCACGTAGCAGTCTCTGGTTGTCTTCAAACGAACCGGTTTTGAATTTTGGATCGCCCAAGCTATGTGTAAATGGTAATGCCCAAGAAGCCTTAGTTGAGACTGATGGAATTTCACGATACATATTAAAAATACGCGCATCGTCCATACCCAAACTTTCAATCACATATTGGTAAGCATGCGTATGCAATGCTTCTTCAAAAGCCTGACGTAATAAATACTGGCGGCACTCTGGGTTAGTAATGTGACGATAAACTGCTAATACGAGGTTATTAGCCACCAAAGAGTCAGCGGTAGAGAAAAACCCTAAGCTGCGCTCAATGATCATTCTTTCGTCTTCAGTCAAACCATCTGCGCTTTTCCATAATGCTACGTCAGCAGACATGTTGATTTCAGTCGGCATCCAGTGATTAGCACAACCGGTCAAGTATTTGTTCCAGGCCCAATCGTATTTGAAAGGGACTAACTGGTTCAAGTCAGCTCGGCAATTAATGATGCGCTTGTCATCCACTTGGATGCGGTTGGCACCCATTTCAATTTGCTCTAGCCCAGTCAGACCCGTAGCAACGGGCTGGCGTTTGCGTGTTTCACTTTTGGCTGTTTCTACCATCATCGTTTTCCTTATTGAGAGTTACTGACAAGCTTCACAGCTAGGATCATCAATTGCACACATCTTTGACTGCGTTCCTGCGTCTACCGCATTTAACACGCCTTGGTTAATGGTGGCTTTTTCAGTATCTGAAGCACCTTGGGTTCTGAAGTAATAGGTTGTTTTCAGACCACGTAACCAGGCTAATTGATAAAGACTATCCATTTTCTTGCCAGAAGGCGTTGCCATATATAAGTTCAGTGATTGAGATTGATCAATCCATTTTTGTCTTCTTGCACCGGCCTCGATCAACCAAGCTGGATCAAGTTCAAATGCCGTGAGATATTTGGCTTTGATGTGATTTGGTACACGATCGATATTTTGTACACTACCATTGAAGTACTTCAAATCATTGACCATGACAGAGTCCCACAGATTCAAGGCTTTCAGATCTTCTACCAAGTAAGGATTCACCACCGTAAATTCGCCAGACAAGTTAGATTTAACGTACAAGTTTTGGAAGGTAGGCTCAATGGATTGCGATACCCCACAGATATTAGAGATTGTGGCAGTAGGTGCAATGGCCATCACATTGGAGTTACGCATACCATGCTTTTGTACCAATTTGCGTAATTGATCCCAATCTAATGTTTTTGAGCGATCAAGCTCTAAGTATTGACCACGTGATTTTTCTAAGAGCTTAATGGAGTCTATTGGTAATATTCCTTGAGACCACAAAGAGCCTGCAAAGCTTTGATACGCACCACGCTCTTTCGATAACTCCATAGATGCTTCAATTGCATAGTAACTGATAGTTTCCATAGAGGTGTCTGCAAAATCTACTGCAGCTTGGCTCGCATACGCGATATCCAACTTATATAGCGCATCTTGGAAGCCCATGATCCCAAGTCCAATAGGTCGATGCAGCAAATTAGAATTTTTCGCTTGCGGTACTGAGTAGAAATTAATATCAATCACATTGTCCAACATACGGAGTGCTGTTTTAATGGTTTTCTTTAACTTTTCGACATCGAGACCAGTCGTTGTCACATGTTGCGCTAAGTTAATGCTACCTAAGTTACAAACCGCGATTTCTTCCAAGTTGGTATTTAAGGTGATCTCTGTGCACAGGTTAGAGCTGTGAATGACACCACGATGTTGTTGCGGTGAACGCAAGTTGCACGGATCTTTGAAGGTCACCCAAGGATGGCCTGTTTCAAAGAGCAGACCTAGCATTTTACGCCATAACTTAACCGCTGAAATGGTTTTGAAGTTTCTGATTAAGCCTTGTTGGGCTTTTTGCTCATAAGCCACATACGCTGTTTCAAAGGCTTCTCCATAGAGATCATGCAGATCACTGGCCTCATCGGGTGAAAATAAAGTCCAGTCTTTATTTTCAATCATGCGCTTCATGAATAGGTCGGGTACCCAGTTGGCTGTGTTCATGTCATGCGTACGACGTCTTTCATCCCCGGTGTTTTTACGTAAATCCAGGAACTCTTCGAGGTCCAAATGCCAGGTTTCAAGATACGCACATAGCGCACCTTTACGTTTGCCACCTTGGTTCACAGCAACCGCTGTGTCATTAGCCACTTTTAAGAAGGGTACCACCCCTTGAGATTTACCATTGGTACCCTTGATGTGAGCACCCATGGCACGTACAGGTGTCCAGTCATTGCCTAACCCGCCTGCAAACTTAGAGAGTAGGGCATTGTCACGCATCGCGTTATAAATGCCACTGAGATCATCCGGCACAGTAGTTAAGTAGCAGCTAGAAAGCTGAGGTTTGAGTGTCCCAGAGTTAAAGAGCGTTGGTGTAGAGCTCATGTAGTCAAATTCGGACAGTAAATTATAAAACTCAATGGCTTTAGCATTCTTGTCTTTTTCATTGAGCGCTAAACCCATTGCTACACGCATGTAAAAAGTTTGTGGTAATTCAAACCGCACATCTTCATGATGGATAAAATACCGATCATAGAGCGTTTGTAGACCCAAATAATTAAAGCGATAGTCTCTTTCTGGATTGAGGGCGTTACCAAGTTGCTCCAAATCAAAGGTTAACAACGCAGGAGACAGTAGCTCACATTCAATCCCTTTGTTGATGTAAGCAGCAAAGACAGCAGGATATAAGGCTTTACGTTCGTTGAGGTTTTCTGGAACAGGTAGTTTCAATAAACCCAAGGCTTCAAAAAATAAATTTTGTAACAGGAGTTGGGCGGCAACGTATGTGTAATGCGGCTCATTTTCAATGAGTGTGCGTGTGGTCATGATCAAAGCACGACGCACATCTTGCATTTTAACGCCATCAAACAAATTACGTACGGTTTCTTCAACAACCCGCTTGGTGTCTACGCCAGTGAGACCATGGCAAGCAGCATTAATGAGTTGTTCTAGTCTATCCAAATCTAAAGGCACTTTACGACCATCATCTAAGGTGGCATGTAGTGTGGCCTCTCCTTGCACAGCAGTATTTTTTTGTGCTTCACGCTCTTGACGGCGACGTTCCCGATATAAAATGTATTCACGTGCAACTTTGTGGTTGTGCCGCATCAAGACTAACTCAACTTGATCTTGAATATCCTCTAAGTGCACAATGCCACCTAAATGTAGGCGTCTGGATAGCGCATTAATCACTTCGTTGGTCAACTGATAGACAGACTCATGTACACGCCTGGAAGCAGCGGCATTACCACCTTCTACAGCCAAATACGCTTTCGTGATGGCAATGGTAATTTTATCTGGGTTAAAAGAAACAATGGTGCGGTTGTCTCGTCGAATGACATACAGCTTGCCGGGGGATAAAGCGGCTAGCTGCTGTGGTAATTCAGGATTCACCGCAGTTGAGGGTGGGAGTTGGCTAAGATCGGGCGTGACTGTATCACTCATGAGGTGCCTCCGCTATGCTACCCATCACTGTGAATTATTAGGTGTTGCTTTTGCGACTACCACTACAAGACATCTTGGCCTAAAAATTCATTGCTTTGAGTATGTTTTAAATATCTAATGCGCTTTTTATACTGCTGTTTATACTATAATTATATACAGTAATTTGTGTTTTTCCAGTCCCAAAATCATAATTTAATTTGGATCATAACATTGGCAACTTGGCTAAATAGACACAACATATTGTTTTTCCATTGAGCACACCTACAAGATAGTGCGTTTTTGAAATGGACGCAAGTGGAGAACCTGGGGATAACCTGTGGAAATGCTGAGTAAATGCTGGGTAAAAAAAAGTAATAAAAAAAACCACCCAAAAGGGTGGTTTATGACTTATAAAAGATCTTGAAAACTAAACAGTTTGGACCCATTGAGAAAGTTGTTGAACTTGACGTTGCAACAGATCTTTATCTTTGAAAGTTAGATTTAACAAGTTCATACCTTGTAAGCCGGCAACAAAGCTTAAAGCAAGATTGCTGGATTCGTCATTTTTACCGATGGTTTTGAATTGTGCTTCAACCCAGCTTAATACTTCACGCATCAAACCAGCGGCGCCTGCGGCTAACTCACCACCGTGTTTGCTGAGCTCTTGGCATAGGCTGCCTAAGGCATCACCAAAAACAGGGGATTCCTCAGAGGCTTGTCCACCGTGACGTACCAGGCTCAGTAAACGGGAGCGTGGATCAGTTTGTTGTTCAATTTCATTAAATAAAGCTTTTAATTTAGCGCGTCTGTATTCGATGACAGCCAAAGTAATCGAGTCTTTAGATTTAAAGTAATAGTACACATTACCAAGCGGCACATCCGCAAGCTGCGCAATATTTGCCAAAGTGGTGACATTCACGCCTTGTTCGTGAAACAGCTTATCTGCTGCCTCAATTAAGCGAACGCGCTTGTCATTACGTCTTGCCATGGTTGACTATCTCCTACTATTTTCAATGAATAAGGTGCAAGTACACAAAGTTATAATTCTTTATTACAAAGAACGATTATACAGAGATTTCATACAGGTTCAACCAGTTAACTGAAGTTTTTTTGTCAACTGATAAAAAGCAGCTTGAAATACGGTCGGGAGGGTTAGGGGGAGAGGTTTTCATAGACTCTGGGTGCTTTTGCGAGGGAAGGTAGCGTTCAAAAAGGGCAATAGTGCCCTGGTAAAGTGTAGGGGCCGGTCTCTGTGCCGGCCCGCCAGCTGTTTTTCGCCAAAGATTGGCCAAACTACTCTGGTCCTTGATACCGCTTGAACGCTTACAGTTTATTTGCTTTGCCATTGTTTAGAGACAAAGTCCCAATTCACTAGATTCCAGAAGGCTTCCAAGTATTTAGGGCGCGCATTGCGGTAATCAATATAATAGGCATGTTCCCACACATCACACGTTAATAAAGCCACTTGCCCTTGAGTCATGGGTGTTTGTGCATTGGAGGTACTAGCAAGTGTTAAAGCACCCTCTTTGGTCTTAACCAGCCAACCCCAACCCGAACCAAAGGTATTGATGCTCGTTTGGGTAAATTTGGTTTTGAACTCGGCGAAAGAGCCAAACGCTTGGTTAATGGCTGCCAATAAAGCACCAATCGGCTCGCCGCCACCATTGGGAGATAAACAATGCCAGTAAAAGGTGTGGTTCCAGACTTGCGCAGCATTGTTGAAGATTGGGCCTTCGCTGGTTTTAATGATTTCTTCTAAGCTTTTAGCTTGGTGTGGTGTACCTGCCACCAACTCATTGAGTTTGGTTACGTAAGTTTGGTGGTGTTTCCCATAATGGTACTCTAGTGTTTCGCGGGAAATATGAGGTTCTAATGCATCCATTTCATAGGGTAATTTAGGTAATTCAAAAGTCATAAGATACTCCTTTCATTGCGTTGCGTTTTAGTCTGCCGAAATAAAGGCGGCTTCTTCGCCTAGTACTTGCGCTTCAAGCAGCATTTTTTTGAGCTCACCGCTTTCAAATTGCTCGGTGACGATATCACAACCGCCAATGAGCTCACCCTTCAGATAGACTTGGGGAAAAGTTGGCCAATTCATCATTTTGGGTAAAGTGGCACGTATGTCTGGGTTATCCAAAATGTTCACGTAAGCAAATTTGGCTGCACAGTGAGTCAAAATATGCGCTACTTGAGCAGAAAAGCCACACTGTGGAAATTGTGGTGTGCCTTTCATATACAGTAAAAGGTCATGATTGGCGATTTGTTGACGTATGCGTGATTCAGTATCCATCGATTTCCCCATTGAGTCGAAGACAGTTTTAAATTTGAGATTGTAAATAATTTTGTTCGCCGATTGTTTGAATCAAATGTAGCTGAGTTTGTAAAAACTCTAGATGCGCTTCTTCAGAAGCCAAGATGGATTCAAGTAGCTGGCGAGAGGTAAAGTCTTTGGCTTTTTCACACACTTCAATGGCAACTACCAACTCAGGAATCGCTTTTTCTTCCAGTTTTAAATCCAGAGCAATCATTTCAGGAATCGTTTCACCAATCATTAACTTGCCTAGCTCTTGCATATTGGGCAGCCCTTTGAGCGCCAAAATCCGTGTGACTAGCTGATCGGCATGCTTCATCTCATCAATTGACTCGGCATAGGTTGCTTGGCCTAATTTATTAAAGCCTTGATCTTGCATCATACGACCATGCAAGAAGTATTGATTGATGGCTACTAGCTCATTAGCCAGCACTTTATTTAGGTGAGTGATGACCACTGATTTGTTACTCATGTTTGGTTGCTACCTCTATTAAAAAATGGGCACAGCATAAGGGCTGGTTAGCACCGTATCTTACAATAGATTCGTAGGGGGTGCTAGTCATGCTTGAGAAGTAGGGGGTGGATGATTAAGCGCTTTTTTGCTTGATAGGGATGGTTTTTAAATTGCGTTCAGTGGTAGAGGAAGCGTCTAATGCAGACAGGATGCTTTGAGTGGCGGGCAGGCATCTGCCACATTGTTGGCCTAAACCTAACGCTTTAACAACAGAGGTTAAATCCGTTGCGCCATTAGCAACCGCTGCTTGAATGTCTTTGTCTGTGATACCGAAGCATAAACATACATACATGATATTAAATACACAGTGAAATAGAGCCTATACTCTTAACTTAGCCCAAATGAGAATCATTGTCAATTGGGGCCGCACTTAAGAAGTGCAGCAGCACGCTTTATGGATGAAATTTAATTTTCAGACTAACTTATCATTACTTCTTATTATTTTTAAGAGTTGTTTATGTCTCAACCTGCCATACTTAGTTGGACAATAGAAGCATTATATGAACAAGAACTGAAGGCCGATATTGCCCTAGGTGCCGATTTAAGGCTATCAACGAAGAAAGCAAACAGAGATGCATTGATGTCGCAAAATACATCCGAGCAATTCAAGAAATGGGTTAACAATCCAGCAGTTGGAGCTGCCGTTCTGACGACTCTTGTCGCAACGTTTAAGGCGGTAGTAGAGCGCGACATCCTAGATGCTAAGCGCACTCTATCTGAGGATGACAAACAACGGATCAAAACAATCATGGTGCTGCAGGTGATGAAGGCTGCACTGGATCCTAGGCCCGGTATGGACAGTCGAAAAATGGATATTTTAAATTTTGATGGGGTTGGTAAGAGGAGCACTCCTTATCAACAAGGTACACCTATTATTTTCGGGCTTCCGTCTGTGCATGACGGAATTTTGAATTTACTCTTCAATCAGCCGTTGGAAACAGAACAAAGAGCTGCTCCTTTTTACTGGTTTGAAGCTTTTGTAAAAGATGTATTTCCAGAGAAGTCTGCAACAGCGATCATTCAAATGGTAAAAGAAATTTACGAGCCTTTGCGCCAGATATCTGCAGGGCAAATACTAAATCCTGAATATAGAGAGGCGGTAGCAGGGCAGGTTACAGCAAAGAAGAAAGAGCATAGTGCAGCATTGAGTAAAATAGTTCAGGATTTTAATGCAGAACAGCTCGCATTACTCTCAAGTCAGCCTGTTTCTACGCTTGATTCTTCACAGCCACTTACTTCCTCCGGAGCGCCTGCTCAGCTATCAGCTCAAGAGAAACCCAAGCAATCCTTCTGGCCAAACTGGTTACTCAGGCTTTTTTCAACGGGTTCGGAAGATAAGCAGGCTGCTAAGCCTAAGTCATCAGATGAGCCAGGTTTTTTCGCAAGATGGTTTCCCAGATTTTTTGGAGAGCAGCAGCAACCATCCGCGCCATCGCCCGTGAGCTTTAAGAATCCTCTGTTTGGCCAAGAGGTTTTCCCTGAGCCAGAGAAAACAGCACTCTCGGCGGAGCAGGGAGGAACAGTGTTTAATCCAATGTTTACAACGAAGGAACCCTCAGCATCCCCACCAAATGCTCGCTTAGCAGCCTATGCAGAGCACACTGCCCCTAAAGCAGGAATAGAAACAATTGACTTGAGGGCCGTTGTAGTAGCTCGAGATGACAAGTCCTACTTAGGTGCATTTGATGAGATAACAAGAGCAGCCAATGGAAAGCCAGACACCCAACATGAGCTGGATGTCAGTAAACTTCCATTAGATGATAAAGCATTAATGCGCTTGATGCATTTACATAATGAAATGGTGAATCAGACTCTACCCCGAAATATTACGGTGATTGGGTTAAACGAGCGATTCCAGGAACTCAATGCACTGTTAGCGGGGCCGCATTTTAAGGCGGAGACATTGCGTGCTTATGAAAA
>JAHFQF010000045.1 GCA_023266435.1 Legionellales bacterium
TTACAGGCTAAAAATGCATTAGATGAGGTGCTGAAAAAGCTGCAGGATAGAGAAAATGTGGTGTCAGGTTCTCATCAAGCTTTGTTGGGCATATTGGCAATGGGGCATGCGATTAAGACCTTAAAGACAGGGAAGAAAAAAGATTTTAATGAAGATGCTCTGATAACATTATTAATAAATCTGTCAAAAGATCAGCTTGATCAATTATATAAGTTTTATCAACATACACCAGCCAATCTTGCGTGTTTGCAACATGCTTTAGAAAGGCGAGATAAGCAAAAAGCCTTTGCAGTCTTTCTTGAGAGCTTTGAAAAGGCGCCTTTTGGTAAACGGGATGAGAAAGCACAGTTTGATTGTTCACAAGTAGAGCGTGTGGTCAATCAGTCCGCTAACGTGCGCAATCACAGCCAACACAGTTATCGACACCGAAAACAGCTCATAGAAGCATTTTTATTTGTGAATGAAATAGGCTCTGTGTTGCCTGTCTATGCGGGTAAAACTGCGAGAGACTTGTCAAACGCAGAGATTTCACAATGCTTTCAAAAAATAAAAAGAAAAGAATTTGGGAATCTTTCTCCCTTTCAAAATCGATTACTTGCCTTGGGATTAATGCGTGAGGCGATGTATCGCAGTACGGGACAGTTCTCTTACTCAACGCAGATGCTGGCTATTATTGATTGCATGATGCATGAAGGCGATGTGATCGCTCAGATTGATACAGGACAAGGTAAAAGTTTAATGGATGTGATGAAAGCCGTCATTTTATCGTTAGACTCCGATCGAGTAGATATCACCACGTCGTCGTTGGTGGATTCCAAGCGTGACATTGCGAATTATGGTCCATTTTTACAAGCCCTAGGGATTCAGTACTCGCACACACCGATTACTGCCTCATCAGACCCTGCTGATTTTAAATCAACAGGGATCAACTTCAGCACATTTTCACATTTTTCTTTATTTTTTTCTAAAGCAAAAGCACAGGGCATGGCGCTTGAAGACACAGAGTCCGTGTCTTTGATTGTGAATGAATCTGACCATTCACTTTTAGATGATACAACCATTTATCGTTATGCGACGCCGAGTGGTGTTGGTTTTGGGCAGGAGTGGATTTACGAGGCGATCAATCAGTTTGTGACGAATCCGGGATTTACTGATAGCAAAACGAATCAAAGGCAAGACATTGATGGCTTGAGAAATTATTTGATTTCTAAAGCACGAGAAAATAAGAAATCCTCAAAAATTATTCATCGCTTTGATGATAAACAGTTATTAGGCTGGATCAATTCTGCCTTGATCGTGAATTATAAGTTTCGTGAAAATTATGATTATGTGATTGCTGAAGACACTGAAGATAAAATCATACACGGTGTGATGCGTCATACGCGTGCTGTGAAGGTTGTCATGAAAGACGGAAAAATCAGTCCGGATTTGAAATTTGGCGATGGTTTGCAACAGTTAATCTGCGCGCGTTTAAATCGAGAGCGTAATACCACAGAATTTTTGATTGAGCCAGAAACCAAAACCATTATCTCTTCGAATAATAAAAATCTCATGGATTATTATCGTTCAAAAAGAGGTTTTATCTGGGGATCTTCTGGCACCATTGGCTCAGATCCAGAAATTCAACGGCAATATCAGAAATATGGTTTTGAGTTTTCTAAAATAGAGCCACACCAAAAAAAGCAAGTCAAGCAATTTGAGCCGATAATTTTGGACACGGAAGCTGCACAATTTGAAGAAATTGCTAAACAATTACTTTTGGCGAATCAAAGTAAAAATCAGCCTCCTTGTTTGGTTTTTTGTAAAGACATTGAGACGGCAGCAAAGCTGGATGCTTTTCTAAAGCGAAAAAATCTGAATACACAATGTTACACGGGTATGGGAAATGAAGAAGCCGTCATTGAAAAGGCTGCACAACCAGGGACTATTACGATTACAACGCCTGCATTGGGTAGAAATACAGACATTCCATATGACAAAATGGTGGGCTTGCATGTTTGGCATACTTCTGTTGATGCAACACGGTGGGAGCAGCAAAGAAGTGGGAGAACAGGCCGGCAAGGCTCTCCAGGACAAGTGCATTATGTATTGAATGCAGTTAACCTAAAAGGAAAAGAAGTAGAAAAGGTGCGTGCTGAGATAGATGCGGGGTTGTCTGCTGATCAAGATTCACTGGAAGAAATCTATGATTTGATTGGCTATTTTCTAAATCGAGTGGCGCGAACTTCATCCGATGATTTTCTGGATGGGAAGGCCAAATTCTTGCGAGAGGTTTGGGCTAAATTCAGTGAAACATCTGAAAAGCAATATCGAGATGAAAAACAAGCAGGTCACTATAATGGGTATACTTTTGTTCAGGAGAGAGTGGATCAATTTAATCAACTTTTACAGGGTGCTTTAAAACCAGATCGCTTCCAAGCGCTTACAAAGGCTGAGGTGATCGAATTCATGGAATCCGATTATGTAGAGACTGAAAACACGCTAGTGTATTCAAAAACAGTTAAGTTATCAGATTGCACCACTCCGGCTACCATCGCCTACCATGCCTTGGGTTTTGCAGACAAGGATATCGATGAAACAAAAAAACAAGAAACAAAAGCACAAGTAAACGAATTATTGCGGGGACTAGAACAAGGCAATGCAACCGTAGCGCATGCGAGTTATTTAAAGTATCTGAATGAGACACCGATGCGCCAACAGGCGCTCACTGACATTCACAAGGATTGCTTAAGCCAATTTTTAACAGAAAACTCAAAAAGACGATCGCTCATTCAACGAGTATTCTGCAAAGGCAAGTTGCATCAAATTTCGAATAATAAACATTATTTACTGTTTTTCCATGCGTGCGTGTCTATCTCAGCCAAAGAACAAACAGCCATCGTTGACTTAAATGTGTTGCAAAAAACCTTGAGTGCCTTGTTGGATGAGTATCTCTCACAAAGTTGGTTCCTCAATGCAGACAGAAAAAAAGCAGTAAATGATCTAAAAACATCTATCAACGGCGCTCAAAATGTAAACGCCATTATTACTGCTCTGTCAACAACCCAGATCACCGTCGCTAAAAAAGACATCCAAACAAAGACTCATTTTGGCGCCGTCATGTCAAACCATTGCATTTTTCGGGTAAAAGTCGCTTACAAGAAACGGTGGATCAGGCTTTTCGCTTAACTGATGCGTTGACCCCACAAAATCTCACCGATCAGGTGATGAAAGATCACATAACAGCCTTGAATAAGCAAATAGCAGACGCTGGAGCGCATGTAAAGCAGGATGCCAGTTTAGATGAGTTCAAGCAGGCATTGACTACAGCAGCTCCCGAGGACAGAAAGAAAGACAAAGCCAATCTATCTGTGTTAGATAAGAGTCTTACTAGTATGCATGACGCTGATCACCTGAAACACGAACCTGATGGCATGAAAGCACGCAAGCCTAAAAAACCGAGTGCATAGCCTGTTTGGTTTCTCACTGCTATTAAGTGAAGGGTTCTTGCAGACGTAGTTTGCTCTCGTCATCGCGAGGGAGCATAGCGACCGTGGCGATCTAGGCGTATGATCATGATCGTGGAAAAATTAATTCACATAGTTACTGCGGAGTGACTGTTGTAATTCTGCTTGCCTTAATGTCAGTGGTCTGATTTCTGCCCGGCCAAACCCCTCAGCTAGAGACTCGTAAAAAATAAAAACTTGACAAGATTCTGGAACGGATTATGATTAGCACTCAATAGCACAGAGTGCTAAATTTGGTAAGTTGAATTTCAAACAAAATAGGAGGATTAGCATGACTGGAATTAACGTCTCTCCACTAGGGGATCGCGTTTTGGTCAAACAAGATGACGAACCTCAAATGACCCAGGGCGGCATTTACATCCCTGACACAGCAAAAGAAACACCACAATGGGGTGTGGTTGTGCGTGTTGGACCTGGCAAACAACTAGACAACGGCGAAATCCGCGCTTTGACAGTGAAGAAAGGCGACAAAGTCCTCTTTGGTAAATATGCTGGTACAAAAGTCAAAGTTGTTGATGAAGAATACCTCTTCTTACGTGAAGAAGACATCATGGGTATTGCTGATAAATAAGCATTGATTGTTTC
The DNA here is from genome assembly GCA_023266435.1 of Legionellales bacterium. Lineage (GTDB taxonomy): Bacteria > Pseudomonadota > Gammaproteobacteria > Berkiellales > Berkiellaceae > JAHFQF01. The sequence goes on from JAHFQF010000045.1 coordinate 4,092, forward strand.
AAAGTAAACGAGGAATTAACATGGCAAAACAATTTAAATTTGACGCAGACGCTCGTGCAGCAAGTCAACGTGGTGTTGAACAGTTAGCTCGCGCTGTGGCCGTCACTTTAGGACCTAAAGGACGTAACGTTGTTATTCAAAAATCTTTCGGTGGTCCTACTATCACCAAAGACGGTGCAACCGTTGCTAAAAATATTGAACTTCCTGATGTCATTGAAAACATCGCTGCTAAATTAGTAAACGATGTTGCTGCAAAAACTGCAGACGATGCAGGCGATGGTACAACTACCGCCACTGTATTAGCACACGCAATTTTCTCTGAAGGCAATAAAGCAGTTGCCGCCGGTATGAATCCAATGGATCTCAAACGTGGTATCGAGAAAGCAGTGAAAGTCGCCGTTGAAGCATTGAAAGAATTGGCTGTGCCTTGCAAAGACAGCAAAGCAGTGGCTCAAGTCGGTACAATTTCTGCAAACTCAGATACCGAAATCGGTCAAATCATTGCTGCCGCAATGGACAAAGTCGGTAAAGAAGGTGTTATTACTGTTGAAGACGGTAATATTGAAAATGAATTAGACGTTGTAGAAGGCATGGAGTTTGACAGAGGCTATTTGTCCCCATACTTCATCAACAACCAACAAAACATGACTGCTGAATTAGAAAATCCTTTTATTTTGTTAGTTGATAAAAAGATTTCTAATATTCGTGAATTGCTCCCAGTATTGGAAGCAGTTGCTAAGTCTGGCAGGTCCTTGTTTATTGTTGCAGAAGACGTTGAAGGCGAAGCGTTGGCCACTTTGGTTGTTAACACCATTCGCGGTATCGTCAAGGTATGCGCAGTGAAAGCACCTGGTTTTGGTGATCGTCGTAAAGCCATGTTAGAAGACATCGCTGTACTGACCAAAGCAACAGTAATCGCTGAAGAAGTGGGCTTGAGCTTAGAAAACGCGACGTTGAATGACCTAGGTGTTGCAAAACGCGTTGTTGTCAGCAAAGAAAACACAGTGATCATTGATGGTGCTGGTGAAGCAACTCAAATTTCTGCTCGTGTTGACTCTATCCGTCGCTTAATTGAAGACGCGACTTCTGATTATGATCGTGAAAAGCTCCAAGAGCGTGTTGCGAAATTATCTGGTGGTGTTGCTGTCATTAAAGTAGGCGCATTCACTGAAATTGAAATGAAAGAAAAGAAAGCCCGTGTTGAAGATGCATTGCATGCAACGCGCGCGGCCGTTGAAGAGGGTGTTGTACCTGGAGGTGGCGTTGCTTTAGTAAGAGCTATTGCTAAAGTCAAGGAAGTTAAAGGTGAGAACCAAGATCAAACAGTGGGTATTAATATCATTGTTCGTGCTTTAGAAGCACCTTTACGTCAAATCGTTGCAAACGCAGGTGGCGAACCTTCTGTTGTTTTAAATAAAGTAATGGAAGGCAAAGGAAACTTTGGCTTCAACGCAGCAACTGGTGAATTTGGTGATATGCTAGAAATGGGTATTATCGATCCTACTAAAGTAACACGTAGCGCATTACAAAATGCTGCTTCTGTTGCTGGTATGATGATTACTACAGAATGCATCATTGCTGATTTACCTGAAAAAGACAAAGCCGATGCAGGCCATGGTGACATGGGCGGCATGGGTGGCATGGGCGGTATGGGCGGCATGATGTAAGTCATCCACCACCGATTGTGTTACTAAAAGGCTCCGTTAAGGAGCCTTTTTTTTGGTAAGTGTTTTTTGATCAAAGGATTGACATGAATATATTTGAAGCAATAATCGCTCGGGACGAGACTGCAGTTCGACTGGCACTGGAAAGCGATCCTGAGGCAGTCAAAGCAGAAGATGAGGAACATAGAAAGCCCTTGCATGTGGCCGCTGCAATGGGTCTTACTAACATCGCTCAGGTCTTGCTCAATGCTAAAGCTGACATCAATGCAAAAATCATCCCCAGTTTTTATTCTTCTGATTCAGATAAGAAAGACATTGAAAAATCCCCCCTACACTTGGCTGCTTATCATGGTCACTTTGCAGTAGCGCGTTTGTTATTAGATAGAAACGCGGAAGTAGATGCGGCAGATTATCAGGGTAATACTCCGCTACATGACGCTGTAAGCCAAGGTTGTAATGCGCTCGTCACCTTGTTGCTGGATAGAAAAGCATCAGCTAATGCAAGTAATAGATCGAGACAAACACCAGTACATGTTGCTGCAGCTGGCGGCAAGAAAGGTGCATTAAAAAAATTACTTGCGCATGGCGGGAAGGTGAATGTAGAGGCTTATGGGTGGTGCTTACCTATTCATTTAGCTGCCAAATATGGGCATGTAACAGTCACACAGATGCTGCTTGAGCATCATTCTAAGGTCAATGCACAATTCCTATGTTCAGATGAGACACCGCTGCATTTTGCTGCACTCGGTGGACACTATAAAACTGTGCGGTTATTACTGCGACATGGCGCCAAAGTGAATTGTTTCAATGAGGATGGAAAAACGCCACTACATTTAGCAGCAGAGGCAGAATCAAAAGCAGGCAATAGCTTTCCGCACATCGTAGCAGCGCTACTTGAAAAGCGAGAGGGTATTGAAGACACAAAAGTGGATGTTGTGACTGGTAAAGGAAGATTTAATCCTTATTATAATACACTTTTTGCACCTCCTCATGTGCAAACACCACTACATGTGGCTGCAGCAGCAGGACATAGTGCGGTTGTAGCCAAGTTACTTGAGGGTGGAGCAGATAAAGAAAAACAAGACTATGAACGTCGTACTGCACTTCATCATGCAGCGATGTCTGGTGATGAAAAAACAGTGCGGGTATTGCTGCAGCGTGGCGCCGATGTGAATGCTAGCAATTACGAGCACAAGACCCCACTATACTTTGCCGCTCAATGGAGGCATGCGAGAGCAGTGGGGGTGTTACTGGAATATCATGCGGCAGTGAATGTCCGTGACTATCAGGGCAATATGCCGTTGCATTGTGCCATGGGGGGATGGGGCGTTGATTCTAAAAGAAAACTCATAGCCATACTATTGGCGCAGGGTGCTCGAGTGAGTGAGCGAAATTCAGAGGGTATGACACCACTACATCTAGCCGTTCTTGATGGGTCTGCATGGGCTGTAGAAAAAGTGCTGTCGGCCCTGGGTCAGGAGATACAACAAATAAGAGCAGACATGTCAGATCAGGAAGCAGATCTGACACCTTATGTTGATGAAATTCTCAATGCACGAAATAAACGAGGCGATACTGTGCTGCACATAGTGTGTGCTAAACAACCAAGCCGCGCAAAAAATCAAATCTTGCAGCTATTATTAGCTCGAGAGATGGATGTGAATTGTCTCAATGCCAATGGAGACACCCCGTTACACAACATGGCAGCCGCAGCAGGCGCTGGTTGTATACAAGCGATGCAGGTCTTACTAGCTCGAGGTGCCGTGGTCAATGTTGCTAACAAACAAGGCGATACTCCCTTGCATTTAGCAGTTCGCCATCGGCATAAAAAAATGGCACTTTTATTGATGGCACAGGGTGCAGATGCGAACTGTCTGAATAACAAGGAGCCACCAGAAAGTCCTTTAAGCATCGCAGCGCAGACATGCCCACGTTTACATGAACAGATGCAGGTTAGATGCATTCCCTTGTGATTGCGAGATTAACGCAAGAGTTAAAGACAGCAAGACAAGCCTTGCAGGCGGTTCCTCATTACAAGCATGTTCGTCCTGTGTTGTATCGCTATGAAGCAGAGATTTCACCCACCCCATCTTCGGAAGAAGAGACTGAAAAGATGGTAGAAATTGCAGAGGTGGCAGATGTTACAGACTTAACAGCGCGTCTAGAATTGACAACCTAATAGTAGTCTTAAAATAGAGCTCGTCCCGCCAGGCTAGTGACTGTGTTCTGAAAAACCTAAGATTTAGATTAGCAGTAATAGGCGACAGATGTCATGACTTTGCTGGCAAATCGCATACTCACTCGCACAGGCCATGCTAACTCGATAGCGCCTTGTTCTTTTGCGGTAGTAGCATGTTGTTGCTCATCCCATTTCATCTGCATGACCACTGCTCGACTTTGTGTATCTCCAGCGGGCAGACAGTCTAAGTGATGTTCTAGATGGGCAGAGACCTGATTTTCTGTTTCCATCAGAAATCCCAAGCTGACTTTATCGCCACATAGACTGGTGAGTGCGCCAATGCAGAAGGATCCACAATACCAGAGTGGGTTGAGATAACTGGTTCGGTCATCCAGCATCTGTAAGCGTGCCTCACACCACAATAGGTGATCATTTTCTTCTTGGGCGGCTTCATAAAGTGCAGTTTTGATCGCATTGTCTTGGGCAAACAGTGCTTGACCTTGATAGAGTGCTTGTGCGCAAACTTCTCCTGTGTGATTGACTCGCATGTAGGCGGCAGCTTGTTTGGTCTCTTTCTGTGTTAATCTGCTTAGTTTCGCAGTTTCAGCAGGATTTTGTCTACCAGTACCTTGGGTAGCCTGATGGAGTGTTTTTAGTCCATTATCAATGGCACAAAGGAATTGATCTATTTTAGAATAATTGCGTATCATCAAAAGAGGACCTTAACGGGCACTAAGCAAGAAATCAGGGTATCAAAAAACAGGATAGGATGATAGTTATGAAGAAATCTAACAAATCAAAAATCAGCGCAGCCATTGCAACGGCTATCGCGTTGGGTACAGTGGCTGCAAGCATGCCTGCAGCAGCTGCCGATGTGGAAAAATGTTACGGTGTCGTCAAGAAAGGCATGAATGATTGTGGTAATGACAAACATGCTTGCGCAGGCCAAAGCACAGAAGATAGCTCAACAGACGAATGGATGTATGTGATTAAAGGTACCTGTGAAAAAATCGTGGGTGGTAAGCCTTAATACACCGACTCTAAGCAGGGCGGGGATCTATTTTGAAACCAAATGGCGTAGGGATGCGCCATTTGCAGCCATGGATAGCGCTGTTGAAAACTAGATCCCGTCTTGCTACATAACAAGACGTTTCTTCTCTTCCAAAGTATTGGAATTTGGGTTTGAACGGATTTGAGGGGGCTGTTTGAGAGACGAGCATGTTATTAGACCTCTTGCAAAACTCGCTGCAACGAGTGAAGTGCAAGGAGAAACGGAGCGCAGAGCCGGAGTGTACACGCCAGTACATGGGGCTTCGAGCACCGCATCGACGAAGCAATTCGCCGTTTTAGTAGAGTTTTGCAAGAGGTCTATTCAAGGGGTAGGGCTTGGCTTACGCTCGCTGCATTATCAAAGTATTCATCAAACTTTGCCCGCTATTCCATGGTTTGAAGCATTAACGGACAATTACTTAGGTCCTAAGGCCATACCTTTGGCTCAGCTGTGTAGCATACGCCAACAGTACCCCATTACCTTGCATGGTGTGGGGCTTTCTTTAGGATCTTGTGATGCCCTTGATCAACACTATTTGCGGCAGTTGAAGCAACTGATTGCTGACACAGAGCCTGCTTGGATTTCTGAGCATCTTTCTTGGTGTAGTATTGGGCAACATCGGGTCCCGGATCTGTTGCCATTGCCCTATACCGATGAGGTGGTAAAACATGTTGCCGATCGCATTCAACAGGTGCAAGACTTTTTAGGGCAACGTATTTTGATAGAAAACGTGTCCAGTTATATTCAATTTGAACAAAGTGACATGGCCGAGTGGGAGTTCATCAATGCCATACTTAAGCAAGCGGATTGCTTGTTACTCCTAGATGTCAATAATCTTTACGTCAATGCCATCAACCATCATTGGGATCCATTAGATTATTTGTATCGTCTCGATCCTCTACGGATCAAGGAGTTGCATTTAGGGGGATATTCTTTAAAGGGGGCATTACTTTTTGATACCCACAGCCAACCCGTGCATGAGCCAGTCTGGGATCTATATCGACAAGCCATTGCTTTTCTCGGTCAGGTGCCTACGCTCATTGAATGGGATCAAGACATTCCTGCTTTAGAACGCTTAGTGCAAGAAGCGAAAAAAGCAGAGCAAATTTGTGCTACCAATCGAACCGCGGTAAATTCCAGGCTGAGTAGGCACTATGCAGACGCTTAAAACCTTACAACATGCGATGATGGATGCGATTCAGACGCAAGTTGATACATCTACTTTAGTCACCAACCAACCCGGTTTTAATTTATATCGAGGAAGCTACTTGGCTGGGTTAATGAAAGTGCTGCAAGAGATTTATCCGGTGATCTCTGCATTAGTAGGCGCCGTTTTTTTTAAGGGACTCAGTCGCGAATATATCTATCAAAATCCTCTAGTGACTTGGGATTTGGATTACTACGGGCAAAGTTTTGCTAGCTTTATTCAGGCACATGTTGCTTGCCGTTCGTTGCCTTACTTGGCGAATGTGGCTCAGTTAGAATGGGCGTGTCATTGGGCATTGACTGCGCCACCCTCAATTGAGTTTGATGGCTCGATTTTACAGTCTTACACGGAGGAGGAGTATGATGAACTTCGATTTCAGCTTTCGTCACATCTCAGTGTATTGAGCTTTGAATACCCTGTTACCAACATTTGGTCTCAGCATCAAAAATCATTATTACCGGATACAGAGATTGATATTTCCGGTGGTGGTGAGCAAGTTGTAGTGTGGGAAAAGGCAGGGGCAGTTTGTTTGATGCTCATTTCTGTTGAAGAGCAACGTGTATTAGCATGTTTACAAGCGGGGCAATCTTTAAGACAAGTGGCAGAGACATGTGAAGCGCATCACATATCTCTAGCGACAATATTAGGGACCGTATTACAAAAGGGATGGGTAAAAACTGTCAGTCTAGGCAGTTTCTGATTCTTCTTTTTCATCAAAGACATCGTCTTCTTCAAATGCCTCCTCGTCGAGTTCTTCCTCTTCTTCGTACTCGTTTGTGTCTCGATCGACCTCAATGTCATCAAAACGTTTTAAGAGAGCACTGAGATCAGCGCGCCACTTTTCTTGCTCTGCTTTTAAGGCAGCATTTTCTTCTTCGAGCTCTTCTATCTGTAATCTAAGTAACTCTATTACTTCAACAGTATGCTCTACTTTCTTTTCTAGTTTGGTAAGTAAATTTGTTGACATCGGATTCTCCCTTTGTTTAACTCTTCCTCTTCTACGATTCTAAAGGGCATTATCGCGTGAAGCAAATATTAACGTTTTTTAGCGCAGCAAAACCTCCAAAGACGCCCAGCCTCTTGCAGATTATCTGGAGTGTGTTAGCGGCAGCCTTTGGTGTACAAAGCAGTAAAAATCACCACAGAGACTTCAATCAAAGTAGTCCAAAGCCCTACATTATTGTAGGTATAACCTTTACTTTAGTTTTTATCGCGCTTTTACTGTTTGCTGTTAAAGCGGCAATTAAGCTTGCTAATTAACAGTTTGAGGATCGAGCAGAGGGGGCGCTGTTTTTCAACAGTGCCTCCTCTGCCTAGCTGGCGCAAGATAAGACGCTGTTTCGGTATTAACAAAATAAAAGATCAGACTCAATGCCCTCTTTTTCCATCATGCTCCTGAGCTGTTTGAGTGCCTCTACTTGAATTTGACGAACGCGTTCACGTGTTAAGCCTACCTCTCTACCAACCTCTTCTAACGTGGACTCTTCGTGCCCACGTAGTCCAAATCGATGCGACAAGATGGCACGTTGTTTTTCATTCAAGTTGTCGAGTAGCTCATTTAACTTATTGTTTAAGTTGTTAGACTCGTGGATCATCGCAGGAATCTGATCGGCATCAGATGCTAAAGCATCTAATAGAGGTTTGTCAGATTCATCACCTATGGGTGTATCAAAAGAAACCGTTTTCTCATTTAAACGCAATAACTTATTGACGATGTGCTTATCGGTCTCCATGGCATCTGCAATTTCTTCAGTAGTTGGCTCATGGTCAATGGTTTGTGCCATTTCGCGCGCTTTTCTAAGATAGACATTTAACTCTTTGATAACATGGATAGGTAAACGAATCGTCCGTGTCTGATTCATCAACGCTCGTTCGATATTTTGTCTAATCCACCAAGTCGCATAAGTTGAAAATCGAAAGCCACGATGTGGATCAAATTTTTCCACAGCTCGGATTAGCCCTAGGTTGCCTTCTTCAATCAAATCCAGCAAACTTAAGCCTCGGTTAAGATATCGTCGAGCGATTTTAACGACCAATCTCAGATTGCATTGAATCATATGATTACGCGCAGTCAGATCGCCAGTTTGCACGAGATGGGCATAGTGGATCTCTTCTTCTGCAGTGAGCAGAGGCGAGCCGCCTATCTCTCTTAAATAAATTTGTGTGGGATCTGAATCGGTAGTGGGTTGATGCGCATAAGCATTTTCTTCAATCTCCAGATCGTTAAAGCCGCTCTTTGGTTGGTTTTGAGAAGAGAAATCAATAGGGCCGTTCCAGTTAAATTTAACCATAATGACAGGTGCTCCTTGAAGGGTAATCGCGATACACCAAAATTGAGTACTGCAATACGCGGAGACTACACAGGAGCTAAAGCAAAAAGCGTGCCGCATTTATTTTGTGTTATTTTTCAAAGGAGTTTTTTCTTGCCTGCTGTGAAAGCATTTTTTTTGTAAAATAATCCGACAACCTGCTGATGAGGAATCAGAGAATGACTCGTTCTGAATTGATTGAAAGGCTATCCCGTAGATTTACTAACTTATCTGTTCCGATGATTAAAGTATTAATCAAAGAAATGTTTGAGACCATGAGCCTATCTCTCACGCGGGGTGATCGCATTGAAATTCGCGGTTTTGGGAGCTTTGGAGTGCGTTTTAGACGTTCACGCTTAGCAAGGAACCCACGTACCGGTGAACAATTACTGACGCAGGGTAAACAAGCCCCTTTCTTTAAAGCAGGTAAATTACTTAAAGAGCGGGTGGATAATACTGACGCGACTCTATCTGGCAATCCAGGGGGCACGCAACGTTACTCCTCATTACCAGGTAATATAGCCCAAGGACCTGGGGTGGGATTACCCCATAATGTGCATTATGATGAAGACAATGCAAAGTGACTCGAAATTTATCTTAAATCAGACTAGTCTAATGATTAGCCCTTCAATTCTTTTTTCATACATTAATTGGGTGTAAAAAAAAATGACAAGCTATCTAGGGAACAAAAAAATCCATATTGGTACTCTGCTTGGGGCAATGGTACTTTTCTGCTGTCCCGCAAAAGCGTATTTTGATGAAGGGCTTGGTAAAACACCCGAATATGCAGATGCGGTATCTGGGAAAACGGAACTGACCGAGCGAGATCAAGAGATCATGGAAAAAGCAGCCAAGCTGGTGATGCCAAAGAATAAAAGCTTTTTCGACATCGGACTAGGGTTAGGGGGCTCGCAGGTAAAAAATGTCACCAATGGTTCACAAAATGCATCCGCCTCGGTGGTGAATGGAACAGCAACGACTGACAATACTAAACTTAAAGTGGGTTTAGGATACCGTTGGCAGCAATTGGCAATCAGTGGGGATTTTTTGATACATGGCAAAATGCATCATTCTAGTAGCCCCATGTTAACAGGAGGCAGCACACAAATTGAGTCTGATATCAGTACCATGGCCATTTTATGTAATGCTTCCTTTGATCTGATACAAACACAATGGTTCTCCCCCTATGTATCGGCAGGGGTTGGTTTGGCCAAGAATACTGCGAAATCTACGACAAAGACACTGGCGGGGGTAGAGCAGAGTAAA
>JAHFQF010000210.1 GCA_023266435.1 Legionellales bacterium
TCGGGTGAAACATAACCCTGATAAACATAATTTTTTTGATTGGCTTGATTAAAGGCATCTAAATCAAATACAACTTCCCAATCAGTTTTTTCAGCACAGTAACTTTCCCAAGTTGTCCGGCGTAATAGCCCTCTCTTATGATGCTGATCGGTCCAGTAATTATATAAAAGTCCATCATGATCAAAAACATAGGGTGTTTTATTCGGGCTCTGGGAGACTTGCAGTATCTTCGATTTAAACAAGTCAAAGGCCGGATCTGCTTTGAGCACGTGATGCGCAATGCTTGTATGCGCCTTTGCCCACGCAACAGCATCTGGATCATCTACTATTTTTAAATGATCACTGTTTGGAGGAAGAGTGGGTAAATAACTGGCTGACATGTGCATGCTATCCTTAGCAAATATCCCTGAAGGATCCAAAGTAGCATGTGAGATTTCTTGAAATCAATAGACCTTCTTCTTAGAGTCCCAGCTCGGGCTTTTTGTGCTAGTTCCACGCACTTTCACTATAATAGCTTGGAGCAACTTAACAACCAGACCGATAACTTAAGTAATGCCCGCTTAAGATCTTGCGCTATATGAACCCCTTTTAGATTGCTTTTCTACGCTCTTTTGTTAGTATGGCTAGATTGACTTTAATCATTTAAGGTTTTTATGCCAACGATAGGGAATGCCACGCTGACTGACAACACAGAGTCCATCACTGATCATGATAAACACATGTTCATGATTTTAGCTCTGTGCGGCATAGGCGTCTTGTTTTTGGTTGCCATAAGTCGCTTATGCAGTAAATCTGGTTTCTGTGCTAACCCACCAGCAGCGCTTGTGCCTCTATTTAATACCACAGCATCAGCAAACAGCACGCCACCACCACCTTACTCTGAGCACCCTGACCCCGCTCCTCGTGCTCAGCGCATCACACCTAATGGCGGCTTTGGTTAAATAAGGATTATTTATGCCCGCACTCACAAATCAAACGCTCTACGATCAGACAACCATTGACTCTAATCATCCAGACATAGCCTATTTCTTGCTTTTCTTTGGGCTTTTTCTGTGTTGTTTTCTCACTGCTTGTCGGCTTGGGTTACCGCAAGATTGCTGTCGCACACGGAAGAGAAACCCTGAGATGACACCGCTGCTCGAGCAACTTAAGCGCACAGGAGATACGCAAAACGCCACTGCCGTGTCTATCGTAGAAGCGGAAATGACCACAGCACGAGACACTCGCCAAAGCTTAAAGAGAGCAACCCTCTAGCCGGCATCACAGGCCTATTCAGTTTGTGACTGATACTTTTGCCACAAATCACGGACAGGGCCTGAGTTACTTAGTAACTCCGAAGAAAGACCATTTGCAACAACTTCCCCAGCTTTTAACATAATAATGCGATCAAACTTGGGTAATAAGTGTAGCCGATGCAAAGAAACAATCATTGTAGCATCCGAAAAATGCTCAATCACTTCCGAGAGAATTTTTTTCTCCGTGGCCAAATCCACACTGGATGTAGGCTCATCCATCAAAATCAGAGAACTAAAGCGCGCAGCAAATAACCCTCGCGCTAGCGCCAAGCGTTGTTTTTGGCCCACAGAGAGGTTCAAGCCTTTTTCACGAATATCTGTTGAAAGGCCAGCGGGCAACACAGACAATACGCTATCAAAGCCGGCAAGTTTCGCTGCGTAATTGATTTCATCAGGCCCCGTTTCAAGCTCCAGCGTAATGTTAAAAGCAATTGTATTTTCAAAGATTTCTGGATCTTGTGGGATTAAAGTGGTAATTGCCTGCATGGGCTCCAAGGAATCAAAAGCCACATCATCAATCGTGAGCTGCACATGATTTGGCGTATATAACCCCGATAAAAGATTCAATAAGGTGCTTTTACCGGCTCCACTTTCCCCAATCAAGGCGATCTTTTCTCCCCGTTTTAAGTCAAAGGTAATGTGATTAATCTGGCCGCGCGATTCACTGGAGGCATGCTGAAATACCAAATCAGAAATCGTGAGTGTATGCCACTGGCGGGCTACAGAGGCGCCTTGAGTCGTATGTGCATTTTGCTTAATATCATCAAGAATAGGCTGCACACCTTTAACATCTGTATCCATCCGCACCAGCTCACTGTAATGGGTGCTTAAATTATAAAATACTTCGCTGAGCTCCCCTTGATAGCGAAAAATCATCACTACTACGCCAATCATCACCGTGCCCGTTGTTTTTAAACTATAAACAATGTAGCCAACTAGGATGATAGACTGCAGAGAAGATAAAATAATCCCCATCGCGCACCATTTTACTTCATTCAATACGGCTTCTTTATTAAAAAATGGCCAAATCGCCAGCAATCGTTGAAACAAATGGTGACGTGTTAAGCTACCAAGGCGCAAAGTTAATATGGTCGTCATGTTACTGACGTAATCGAAAAAAACTGATCCCACTTGATTCTCTACTTCATTTTCAGCGCGATACAAAGGAATCAACTTGCGATCAAAGAAAATGACTGTGCAAGACGCAACCAAACAGGTAAACAAACACAAGAGGCCCACAGGCGGAGAAATCCACAACAAAAACCCAATGGAAACAACAAATTGTACAATGGTCTCAATATAAATAAATTGATCTGCAGCAAAACGATCTAATGAAGTAGATGCTCGATTGATCCGCGTAATAATATTACCCGAATGATGTTCCTGATGCCATTTGAGCGGTAAATGGGTCAGCTGTTTATAGAGGTTAATTTGAAACGCTTGTCGGATTCTCAGCGCGACTTTACGCTCTACAACACGCGCAGGGCCATGAAACGCCCAAAATAAAGGCAATACAATGACGCCAAATCCAAGCCAGAAAATCACATCATATAAATGCTCAGCCTGAAAGTGCTGTAATAGATCAATGGTTCGACCAAATGCATACGGACTTAGGCTTAAACAGGCTTGCGCCACAATATATGCAAGATAGTACCCCACAATGGAGCGCCGCCAAGACTGGCCATGGCACCAGATTGCGCGAAGGAGACTAAAATAAGGATTGTTCATGCTTCAACCCTCCGAAAAAAGGCTGCATCTTACGATACTTTCGATACGGCATGGCTATTCTTTTTAAAATACCATACCGTTACTCGGCTATATGCTACACCAATTCCGGTTTGGTTTTAGATTTTTTCTTAGGCGTTTGCTCTGTAGCCTTGTCTTGTCGAGCTTTCGTTGATTTAACAGGCCCCTGCTTGGGGCTCTGAATTTGCGTGGGAGCGCGCCGTCTTTGTGGTTGCGTTGGTTTGGTGGTACGACGTGCTTGTCGACGACCGCCACCCAATACTAACAAATGATGCTCGAAAACCTCTTGTGGCAACATGTCTATTTCTAGACCCCAGACATTGCCCCCTAAACAAACATTGCGTTTATTTAAAGAGAATAAATTACTGAAAGCCACTCTGGTTTTAATTAAAAATTCAAAAATCTTATCTAACTGTTCTTCTAAAGCCTCTTCTAATTCTTCTACAGGCTTACTGCGATATTGACAATCGGACAGCAAATTAGCAAGCGCTTCTTGCTCTTGGATCTCCGCTATCAATGCCGCTACATAGCGGAGATCCAAGAGCA
>JAHFQF010000046.1 GCA_023266435.1 Legionellales bacterium
TATTCACTGCCACAGGGTGGATGGATTATGGACTCCCCAGGGATTCGACAGTTTAATGTGCATGCACACTCCCTAGAGGTTTTGTGCCAAGGGTTCATTGAGTTTGCTGCTTACTTGGGCAAATGTCGCTTCAGAAATTGTTGTCATCGTGCAGAGCCAAATTGCGCTATTAAAACGGCAGTCGAGGCAGGGCATATTGCTGCTCAACGCTATCACACGTATCTTACATTTTTAGATGAGCTTTCTGCTTGAAACCTGATCTTTCACCTCCTATCCTGAGAGTAAGGAAACCCTGAGGACTTTGGCAGCGCATCATGTTTAAAAAACTTCGTGATACCTTTGAAAAGAAACTCGCCTCACATCAACCTGCTGAACAAGCCAAAGAGGAATTGATACTGAGCGCTCAGTTACAGAGTGATGACTTGCTAGAAGAGTTAGATCAGGTCAGTGATGATGAAGCAGAAGACACGCCTACTCGTCGTCGTTTGATGCCCACTCTGCCTTTAGATCCCAATCAACCACGCATTTTACGCTTAGGACCCGACTATCCTTCATTGGCTGAGCAACAAAACTTCATTGATGAAATGTTTGATTTTAATGCGTTATACACCCCTAAAAAAAATGACCTCTTTTCTATTTCGCACAATTTCACCATGCTGATTAAACTGATGCAGGAAGAAAGCGAAAAAAATAGTGAGCAACAACGTTTTATCAGCTTCTGTGAAGATGAGACAACTGGCAGAGACAATAAACGCTATGATTTTGAGCTCAAGGTCAACGAGCACTTTTTCCCTGCGTATCTGTACCGGTATCAGAAGAAGATTGTGTATGGCTTGATGCCAGAAGCCATAGAAACAGGCGCGCTATACCACCAAACAATCCCCGCGCTTGTTGCACTAGCAAAACTGGACATCGAAGTGCTCACACAACGCATCCAAAAGACTCCGCCTCCTTTTGAGGTGATCAGCACGTTTAAGGATGAGGCACTTATCGCTTTCCTTCGCCAGCAATTTCACCTATCATAACAGACAATGTTATCTGGATAATATATTAATAGGGTAGTTACACTAATGAGTGGGCAAAACAACCAAGCAGCACTTGATACTCTACAAGGATTTTTGGGCTTTCTGAAAGGCAATGAGATCTTTAAGATCTATCAACCTGGGGTTACAATGCCTATAGGGCCAACGAGTACAGCTGCGCCTGTTGCAGCACCTGCGCAACACCTGGTTGTTGTTGAAGCATTACTACAACAATACACAGACCTCATTACTGCAGATCCAGATGCTGCACCCACTGCCGATCACAAAAAATTAAGCTTTTTAATTAATCATCATTTGCATGTGAATTATTTAAAAGTACAGATGTTGCGTTTAGCTGAAATGTGCAAAGACATTGAACTCGACGAAGCAGATAAAAAAGCATTTCGAGAAAATCAAGCTCACTTTGATGCTGCGTTTACTGAATTTTGCCAACGTATGTCTGAAGTCATGACCGTAGAAGAAACGAAGCTGAATGAAACAGCGTCTGCTTGTATGCAGCAACTGCAACGTTTAGAGCACTGCTATCGCATGGCATTCAATCTAGCTCGTCAGCAAGCCAAAGAAGAAGTCAATAAAAAAGCATGGCTCGCGATCTTTACAACACCTCCTTATGGCCCTGTGGTGCCACTAGGAACACTCTCACTCTTTTCACCTACAACTTTAAAAGGTGTTGCGGATAGCTATGCTGCAAAACATGTTTTTAAATTATTACCCCGCCCTACTCAAGCCACTGTTTTTCTGGGTAATGACGCTCAACATTATGAAATGAAAGTAACATTTTGCCCATTCGCCAGTTACCAAGACACGCTTACAGTAGATTTTGTTTCAGCCGATCAAGGGGTTACTGGGTATTTACAAGATGTGGTTCCCAAAAACGTGTCTCTAGAGCCTGAGCAATTTCTATTGGTTGCCCAAAAATTATTTAACGCGTATCTAATGATGTATATGACAGCTGAACGCTCCTTATTAGAGTCCACTGCACAAGCCCCGGGAGAAGATCTTAAGAAACTGCCTGTGACTTTATATATGGATCTCCTGGACGGCCCAAATCCGCATGAGCCTCCTGGCTTTACCCAAAAGCGCGTTGCTATTGCTAAAGCAGCCTATGCTTTGTTTCAACAATCCAGACAAGATCCGGCAACAGGCAAGCACCCACTGATTGCATTACAATTCGTCAATGAGCCTCCGATGCCCCTAGTATCAGAACCCGCGAGGCTGGCTGATATTATCCCTCCTATTCAAGGCCAAGATTATGCAGCCCACATCGAGAAAGGCTCGCAAGCATTGTTGCAGAAACATACCAAGGCCTGTCAGACCTATTACAAAAAACTAGACTCGCTAAAAGTCTTACCAGCTAGATTTAGACCATCGCCTTCTTCTTAGCTCGCATCTGCTCTTGTCAATCAATAGACTTCTGAATCCTATGCTATAGTTATCTTATTAGCTCATTTATGAGCTCTCACTTTGATACAAATAGTCTAGGAAGTACAAAATATGTCCTATGGCGATACGCCTGCTTTAGAAAACTGCTTATATTTCAATGCGGCCAGTGATTACAAGCATCGTATTACCGAACTGTATGATGCCAACATGCTGGAAGATGACGATGAAGATTTTGGCAACAGTCCTATCATTCCATTAAAACGCCCTCAACGAAATGCAATTGCACTGCAAGCTACTATCCAACGCCTTTTAATGCCCGACATCTCAATTGATGAAGATACTGCAGAGCAACAATCTCTTACTTGGGCTCATTATCTTTTAATCGAAAAAAACCAAGCGCACATTTTTGGTACAGATGCGAGCAACACAGAAGCAATCTTAAAAAAACAATTACTCACAGCAATAGATGAGACTGGGCATCAACAAGTTGCTTGGTGGTTACTGTATTACGCATTTTTAAAACAAGCTATGGAAAAAGACCCAGCTTTATTTACGGCTGTTTTGAAAAAAAGTCATTTTCGATATATATGGTTTGATGAAAGCACGCAATCTTTACAAATGGATCGCGTTTGGGCAAGTCAAAATCAAGCAACTGTCACTCAATTGCAAAATAATTGGGAAAAACTGAAAGCGGAAAAACTTGCAGCCCTGCAAATGCTTGAGCAAAAAATGGCTCAAACGACATTTACAGCTGATATACTTACTCAGACACATTTAGGCCCTTTTATTGACCTACTATTACATAAGAAAAATCACCAAGAAAAAAAACACATTCCCAAAAAAGCTCAAGAATTTACAGAGGAATTTCAGGCAGAGGATCTTGAATTCCAAGCGCAACGATTGGCTTTTCGCTATGGTGACACTGCTTGTCGCATGGAGTATCAAGCAGCGAGCGCCATGACTGTATTTAAATTACAGCAGTTCCACTCAGACACCTCCAAACTGTCTTACCAACAACTTGCTGAAGCAGCCATTCGGGCAGCGATCTTAACTGCACAACCCGGTAAACCACCCACTGTTGTCGTGAGAGGCAAACTAGAAGATCCCAGAATCGAGAAATTAGTTGAGGGATTAAAAGCAGCATTGGTCATGTATCATTTGAAGTGCTGGTCCGAAACACCATCGTGCAGCCCCTCTGTCACAGTAGAAGGCCCCCTGTCCGATACGATTTTAGCAGCTGCTGAACAGGAAGCATTCAGAAGCATGTTACTGGATTATGATCAAAACACACACAACTCTGGGCTTGAGAAGATCCTGCGCTCCATGCAGCCCTTAGCCACAAGAGAGCAAGTACAGGAATTAAAACAAACAACTGATGGTCCTAAAAGAATAGAAACATTGAAAGCCGTCTTAGCAGTGGCTGTACATAAAAAAGATACGGAAGTATGGCAGTGTATGCCTACACAATCAAAAACACCGACTTTACGACTATGAATTTAAGAGTGAGGTGATGAAATGAGTGGTGATAGCACACCAAGTAGTTTACAAGCAATCGCAGCTTCTGCGCCACAACCAGGCTTGAGTCCGGACGCAATTAAAGAGAGAAAAGAGAAAAAGCAAACACAGGCAGAAGCACATACTCAAGCATTAAAAGAAATTAAAGGCCAACTCAAAAAGCAAATTAATGAACTGGGACATAAACTGCCTCAGTTTCGTAGAGACATGAAAACACATCAATCTTCTTTAGGTAAAAAACAGCTACCTGAAGATTTAGCACATCTAGAAAATCTAGATGCATTTCTAGCAAAGCAACAATTAGATTTGAATGAAAAATACAATCCAGATTATCTTAATTCAGAAAGTAGATCTATAAAATTTGAAGCCTATCAAGATAAAGTATTTACAAGCTTAAGTGATAAATACTTAAGAGATTATGGAAAACTTAGTGAAATGACTATTGACTCAGAACAGGACAGCATTGCCCCCCTATTAGAAAAAGATTTCCAACATTTAACAGTAGAATCTGCACAGAAACTTCAAGCCACATGGAAACAGCAAGTAGAAGAAACTGAAAAAAGTTTTGACGTACTCTGTAAGTATAGAGAGCTGCTTGCGGTAAAAACCTATTTACAACATGCGCTTATCAATTTACAGCCCCCTCAAAAAGAGGCCCAAGAACTATTGCCATCTTTAAATCAAACCACGGCAAATATTTCGCTCAAAGAACTAAATGAATTATTAGAGAAAGCTAAAAAGACAATAGACCGAATTAGTGCACCAGTTCCAGCGGAGCTCATTGCTAGCGCGCCTATTCGGTTTAAACCAGCACCTAAAGATGAACATGGCAATAGCAAAAAATTTAAAGAGCTAGACCCTAAAGAGACTTTTTCTGATGTCTTCAAAAAGAGAACACAATTCTTCGGTGGCCCCAAGTGGACGTCTCATTCACATAAAGCAGGGCAAGCAGAGAATGATAAAAATAATTACAATCACCTTACTTATTCAAGCTCACGAAAAAATCGAAGCTTTCATTTTGAGGCCAAAGACGATCATTTGGCTGCTTCAGCAGGCCGAAAAGAGTTGACGGCTGCTAAAAAAGATTGGGATCAGTGTCCGCCGCACGCTCGCGTTAAAGCCATTAATGTCATGATGAGAACCTATTTATTAACCACTGATCTCATGGCAGAGAAATTAAGACAGTTAGACACCCCTGATGGTGGAAAACTCCATAATATTCGCTTAGAGGCCGTTGAATCTAATCCAAAAAATCCTGTTTTTGATGAAAAAAATGCAAAGGTCTGTGAAGCATTTCAATGCTTAATGACAGCACATTTAAACCAAAAACATAGTGACAGAGAAGCCTCTCCACACTTTTTAATCAATGGTGAAACTTCTCCACTTGCTTTTGCAAAAGGCAAGGATATTCTCATGAAAGATCTAGGACTGACTGAAAAAGAATTTGATCATGTCAATCAACTGGTTCTAGATCAAGCTAAAAAACAAAAATCTCTCGCCTACCAAAAAGAACACCCTCTCGACAAGCCTGTAAAAGGTCAAAAAGACTCGGCAAAAGAAAATCAGCAAAATAAAAGAAAATTTCTAGAAGATACGACAGGTGTTCAAAAGAAAATTGAGGAAACAACTCCATCTCAACTCAAACCATGGAAGCGATAGTTTAATAAAGGATGAAACATGAGCGGACAACAATTATATTATGTTTCTGAAGACAAAATTGGGGGTACAGGCACTCCGACACCAGGATTTATGACTCAAGACGGAACAAATAAAACCTTAGATAAAAAGACTGTTTTTATTTTCCCAGGCAATATGAGTCATCATCAAGACCACACCCTCTTTAGTTCAAAGTCTGGCGGTGGCTTGGGGGAAAAGGCTGGTAATCTTTCAAGGCAACCAGATCCTTTCCCGGTTTTAAGTCTTCCTACAGGCACAAGCGGAGTTACAATAAACTCTGCGCAAGCAAAAACAGCGATCATTGATTTATGGCGAGCAGTGGGTGCTGGCTATAGTTTAGTCTTACCTGTGCGTCCCTTTCAAACAAAGACTATACACCCTTTCGATAAGGCTTTACCCAATTGTACTGGTAAAGAACCTGCTTTCTGGGGAGATAATAATACAACATTTGATCCAGCGGTTGCACAGCTCTATAGTGATCAAATTACAGCCTTAGATAATTATTTAAAAAGCCCAGAAGCTTCTAAAGTTCCTGCAGAATTCCAAGCGGCATTTGCACAAGGACAAGCAGCGCAAGCAGCGCTCACAAACGCAACGCCTGATTTAAACCAGGTTCCCGATTTTTTCTTAACTCCAGCACAAGTCGACAAAAAAAATCAAGCTACAGCGACATCTGCAGCTCCGGTATCTCAACCCCTAGCTGTGCAACCTGCCTCTATTGCAATTACTGAGGATGTGTCAGCTTGGCTTACTATGTTAGATGTTCAGGAATCTCCGGCATTTTTTACAACGCAGGGAAGCTTTTCCAAACCTGAGCCTAGTCATCATTCAACCAATGCAGCAAATTCTCAAAAATATGAAATCACTTACACCTCATCTACTGCATCCACTGCATCCGCTCACAAGACAACAATTGAGGTAGTAATTGATCCAAAAACCAACCAGAGCTTTTTAAGCTTAAAAGATCAGGCTAAAGCAGAGGCACAAGATTATCAAGCATTGGCGCTGGCTGCTATCCAGTCATCCGTAGTGGCAGCATCCAAAGCCACTCCCCCTGCAGACAAGGCTGGGCCGATTCGTTTTGATGATTTCACCGCGAAGGATGCGAATTTTTTCGCGGGAGTCAAGGCAGCAGTCCAAGAATATTACGTTCAATGTCTCACACAGCCTCAACCAATCAAGCCCACCATTCACATGACATCCTCTGATCCTGAAGTGAAGAAATTGCTACAAAAGGCTATCGCGGATGGTAAACAAGCTGCGCTTGAGCAAATCAAACAAACAGCAACAACTGTCAACGCTCTGCAAGCAAAAATAGATGGAGAGACTCTACCCGATACCATGGATGCGTTAGTAGGTGCTTTAGACAGCAAATCAAAGTTACAATCGGATGCCATGGTTTATCAGGCACACGCAACGCTGAAGCAATCAATACCTGCCCTTATAAGTGCTGCTGTATCGCCTAAAGTGGCTCCCGCCTCCAAAACTAACAATCCAAATGAGACCGATGCGAGTAACACAGTCTCAATGAAAAAATAGTGCTTCTTCTAGAAAGTAAAATAGCCCTTGAGGCCCCTATTTTCTTTAATGAGAGCTTGGATTAGAATGGCCTCCGTCGTCCCTTTGAGAAAGTGTGAAGTATGATGAATTTTTGTTTAGAGCCAGAGCAGTTTGCTGATTTCCGCAAAAAACATCCGAATGTATTAATCTTGGATGCTAGCCAACACACCTATAGCCAGGCGCACCTACCGGGTGCTCGCTGGGTCAAACCGCAAAGGATGATGCGTCAAGTGGATATGGCCGCGGGCTATCCACCGACTCAAGAAGAGTTAATTACTTTATGGACTGATTTAGGCATCCAGACTGAGCAACCCGTTGTCGTCTATGACGACGAAGGCGGTGGCTGGGCTGGACGTCTCATGTGGTTATTACACCTTTCAGGACATCAGCAAGTTTACTACCTAAACGGTGGAATCCATGCATGGACTAAACTAGGCTACGAAACCACGCAACAAGTTCCCCCAGCTGTTGCAGCCAAGACCCCTTATCCTCTAAACTGGCAAGACAAGCTCATTACGGATTACGATGCAGTCTTAGCTAACCTCTCCAATGTAGATTGGGTGATATGGGATACACGGCCAGTGGCCATGTATGAAGGACGCCAACAATCTGCGGCCTTAATCGGTCATATTCCGGGCGCAATGAATCTGCCTTGGACATTTGCCATTGATAGGACTCGTGGATTGAGGCTGAAACCTCTGGAAGAAATTAATACCCAGTTAGAAGAGGCTGGTATTACACCAGACAAACATATCGTATGCTATTGTCATACTTTTCATACAGCTGCCTTTGTTTATATGCTCTTGTTTTTACTAGAGTATCCTTCTGTCAGCGGATATGCAGGATCGTGGTCTGAGTGGGGCAACCGATATAATAGCCCAGTAGAGATAGGTGATGTGGCGTAAAAAAATCTGGCTTTGGGCGCAGCAACTTGCGCCCCAACATCCTCTCAGTCGCTTTGCAGGCTGGGTGGCAACTTGCGAATCCCCTATTGTCAAAGATCGTATTATCCGCTGGTTTATCCAACGCTACGGTGTAGACATGTCGATTGCTCAGCGTTCCGAGCCCGAAGACTATCAACATTTTAATGACTTTTTTACCAGACAGTTGCGCAAAGAAGCTAGGCCAATACAACCCCAAGCCAATGCTTTTGTTTCCCCTGTCGATGGCACCATTGCCCAAATTGGACAACTTGAAAAGCAAACCCTAATTCAAGCCAAAGGACATCACTATACACTGTCACATTTGCTCGCCGATCCCGCACCTGATCCGCGCTTTGAGGATGGATTATATACCACTGTGTATTTAGCACCTCGCGATTATCATCGCATCCACATGCCTATGGCAGGCAGACTGACGATGATGCGTTATGTACCCGGACAATTGTTTTCTGTCAATCAAGCCACAGCAGCTGATGTGCCAAATTTGTTTGCACGCAATGAGAGAGTCATCTGCCAGTTTGACACGGCTTATGGACCCATGATTTTGGTTTTAGTGGGTGCCATGATAGTAGGTAGCATTGCCACAGAGTGGGCTGGGGTTGTAGCACCGTCCACTTCGTCCACAGTACAGACCTGGTATTATCAAACGACTGATTTTCCTGGGATTTATTTTGAGCAAGGCGCAGACATTGCACACTTTCGTTTAGGTTCAACGGTGATTGTCATCTTACCTAAAAATAAAGCTGCTTGGCATGCTGCTTGTACTCTAGACTCAACGCTACAAATGGGTCAAGTGCTGGCTTCTTTTCAAGCTTCTAAATGACCCCAACCTTCGCAGTTTCTCCTGGCACTTCTCGTACTAAACGTGGCAAGAGATAACCGGACAAGGCCGCACGCATGCCCTCATAGATTTGCAAAGCCTCGGCATCACTGACTTCGAAATGCTTGGTCCCTGCCACTTTATCTAACTGATGTAAATAATAAGGCAAGATTCCATGATCAAATAATGCATTGGCTAAAGCGACTTGCACAGCGATAGAATCATTCACACCCCTGAGTAACACCGATTGATTAAGTACTGTGACCCTCTGTGATTTGAGTGTCTGTATACGCTCAGCAAGAAATGCGTCTAATTCAGCGGGATGATTACAATGCACTACTAAGATCACTTGTTTATCCGCAGGTAAAATGCTCTCCCAGGGCGCATCTAAGCGTTGTGGAATCATAATCGGTGTGCGGCTATGAATACGAACTCGTTTTACAAACGGAACACTGGCTAATAATGAAAACCAATCTTTTAATTTTTGATCCCCCATCGTCAAAGGATCGCCTCCGGATAAAATGACCTCGTCGATCTCAGGATGTGCCATCAGATAGTCTGTGTATTGCACCCACTGCGCGCGGCCTAGTTGATGCTCACTGTATGGGAAGTGCCGCCTAAAACAATAGCGACAATGCACAGGACAAGAGCCTGTGGGCGTTAAAAGGATTCGATTTTTAAACTTATGTAATAATCCAGGAATGGGCGCTTGCGAAAGCTCTTTTAAAGGATCGGCTACAAAATCAGGATGACGCTGCTGCTCTGCCTTCAGTGGTAAAACTTGGCGTAATAAAGGGCAATGTGGGTTACCCTTTTCAATCTTGGCAGCAAAGGATAATGGCACACGTAGTGGAAATTGCGTATCCAAATCATAAGGAATCGCTGGTAAAGGCAACTCTAAATAATTAAGTAACTCTTCTATATCACTAAAGCAACCTTGCAGAAGTTGCTGCCAGCTCTGCTGCTGCCAATTTGTTCGCATTTCAGTTATCATAATCCCGCTGGACTTACGCGAAAAGTGCCCTGCTACGCTAAAAGCTTGCTCAAAATCCTCATTTACGGTTGATGTAAACTCTGGTTTTCTGCTCGTTTTTGCCTGGTGTTTCTCTTTTGGCGTAAGCCCAGTCCCAATATAGTACTAATAAAGTCGGTGTGCTATCATAGCTTAATTTTGCCCTAAGTGCACGCCCCTAAAAGAATAGCGAGGAATAAAATGGCCAGTTATCAAACAAACGAATTTCGTAGTGGAATCAAAGTTATGCTGGATGGGGATCCTTGCAGCATCATGGAAAATGAATTTGTGAAACCGGGTAAAGGACAAGCCTTTAACCGCGTTAAACTGCGTAATTTGAAAACTGGTAAAGTCTTAGAAAAAACTTTTAAATCCGGTGATTCTTTAGAAGCTGCTGATGTCGTAGAAGCCAGCATGCAATACCTCTATCGCGAAGGCGCCATGTGGGTATTCATGGATCAAGCCAGCTTTGAACAGTTTGAAATTCATGGCGATGTCGTGGGTGAAGCGGGTAAATGGATCAAGGAACAAGATCTCTGCGCAATACTACTCTGGAATAATAACCCCCTTTCTATAGAGCCACCTACCTTCGTTGAGTTGGCGGTTGCACAAACCGATCCTGGTTTACGTGGTGACACTTCTGGCGGCGGCGGTAAAGCAGCCACTTTAGAAACCGGTGCTGTTGTCCGCGTGCCGTTATTCATTAAAGAAGGTGAGGTTTTGCGCATCGATACACGTACAGGTACCTATATCTCTCGTGCTAAAGAATAGTCAGGAAACCGTCATTGCGAGCACAGCGAAGCAATCCAGGCTTCGGTTGCTGGATTGCCGCGTCGGGAGTACCCTCCTCGTAATGACGACCTTTTCCTAAGACCAATTGGGGAAGAGTATCTACAAACATGTGGCAACCTACGACAACTCAGCGCGCGCTCATTGCGCGCGCAAAGCTCTTAAAAGACATACGTCATTTCTTTGAGGCACGCGCAGTATTAGAAGTGGAAACCCCCTTACTCGCGCCTTGCGCAGGCACAGATGTAAATCTGCAACCCTTTCAAGTCAGCGAGCACAAACGGCTCTGTGGTTTCTTACAAACCTCTCCTGAGTTTGCAATGAAGCGTCTTTTAGCAGCAGGCAGCGGCTCTATTTATCAAATCTGCAAAGCGTTTAGACAAGAAGAATCCGGCCCTTTTCATAATCCTGAATTCAGCATGCTGGAATGGTATCGGGTAGGTTGGACACACTTTCAACTGATTGAAGAAATTAGCGATATTTTGCACTTAATTTTAGGCACGACAGGTATTCAGCAATTGTCTTTTTCTGAGTGTTTTCAGCAATATTGCAACCTCGACCCGTTTGCTTCTAATGCCTCCGATGTTTTAAAACACTGGCTGATCCAACATCAGTTTTTTGATGAACAGCAGTTGTCAGAGTTTTCTTTAGACACACTCTGGGATGCTGTGTTTTCATTACATATTCAACCCAAACTAGGTCATCAACAACCTGTAGCCGTCATAGATTATCCTGCCGCAAGTGCCGCCTTAGCAAAAATCAATCCAGATAACCCCAATACGGCTGCACGTTTTGAAGTCTTTATACAAGGGATTGAATTGGCCAATGGTTACCATGAGCTGGTTTGTGCAGAAACACAGCTTGCACGCTTTACAGCAGACAATGCACTCCGTAAACACAAAGGATTGCCTGAGATGCCAATTGACACTGCTTTGATTGCTGCGCTGGATGCTGGCATGCCAGAGTCCGCCGGAGTGGCCTTGGGCTTAGATCGATTATTAATGCTACAACTCAAAGCGACACATATAGAGCAAGTGATTGCCTTTCCATTCAGATAAGTTATTTATTACACCAATAATACAATCGTTGTTTTGGCTTTCTTAATCCCTATGCTACTATTCTGCGATTAAAGTTATTAAACTACCCATCACCAGGAGCCAATCATGAAAAAAACCGTAACCATTGCTTTATTAGCATCCCTCAGCCTTGTTGGCTGTGCAACCGTTTTTAGCGGCACAACCCAACAACTCCATATTCAAGCAGTTTCTTCTGCTGATCAAAAAATCCTAACGGATGCCAAATGTACATTAACTGATACAAATGGCGTTCCTTACATTGCTTCCAGCCTTCCAGGTGTAGTTACCGTACAAAAAGGCCAAGGCCCCCTCAAAGTAGAATGCACCAAGTCTGGCTACCATCAAAAAACCATGGGTGTCGGCGAAAACTTCAATAAAATCACTTTGGTCAACGTGTTATTTTGGCCTGGATTCATTGTGGATGCTGTGGCTGGTACTTTACAAAAATACCCTTCCCACATTAGCGTAGTGATGGAGCCGGATTCCACTAAATAATCTTATAATACACCCCCACCCTACCCCTCCCCCGCGTCGATGCTTAGCATCTGCGGTGGAGGGAATCCATTTCAGCCTTGCTGTTCATTTTTCTTGATATTGCCATCATATTTACTTGCGCCGTCTATTAAAACCCCATAAAATGCAGTCAACTAAACCAGTCAAATCCCAGTGGAGTTTTCATGGGTAGTTTTACCAATGTGTTAAATGAAGGTTACAAATCGCAGCCAGGTTATCAGAGGAAACTACTCCAAACCTATTTCACAGCACCAGAATGGCGCAACGTTGAGATGGCCGAAGAAATGGCCGCTTTTCTTAAAGCAGGCAATCCTTTTTATCGTTACCCCTATTTTCAGCAAATTTATCAATTTTGGCGGGTGTTCGCGAAATCTTATTCCGCAGCCAGAAAGCATCACTCCCTAAAAGACATGTGGTTTTCTGATTACATGTTCATGAATATTTTTATTGGGGTATTTACAACATTGGGTTGTTTTTTCAAAGGGATTTTTTCTTTGATTTTGTATCCATTCATGCGTAAAAAAAATGATACCTCTACCCAGCAACACATCGCTGAACTTGTGAATAATTATGCAACTTTTATTCATAAAATCCCTTTCTTTAATTACAGTTACGTTTCCAAAATTAAACCTTTATGGAAAGCGTTCTTTCAGAGTCAGAAACGTACCGTAGCGGATTTTTTTAGTGTGTTGCTAGTAACGGGCGAGTTATTAGGAAGCGCATTAACCTCTATGCCAATCGCCTGGTTTTACAATCAACCACAAAATCAAGCTGCCGAAGTGATTCATGTCGTAGTAAAAACCACTAAAAGTGATGGAGAGCTACGACTAATCGATGAGCGCATTCAACTCATTGGCGAAACAAAACATAAAACCAGCAAAAAAAGTGGCACTGAGTACCATTACGTCCATCTCACTATTCCACGTTATGAAGCGTTTCAAGAAATCACAGAGAAATTAGTGGCAGCAGGCATTTTGATTAGAAAAATTGCCGGCCAAGATCATGTGCAATTTAAATTACACGTTGAAAAAGCAGCTGATCTGGCAGATACCACCAGCACACATTATGCTGTTTTATATCGCTATCAAAACTATGTAGATGCTGGTCGATTTGTTGTCATTGATGTACCCACAAAAGAACTCAATGCCACGGTCACAGAATTAAACGCAAAACCGAATGTAACACTCAGATTAATTCATGATTTTTA
>JAHFQF010000211.1 GCA_023266435.1 Legionellales bacterium
AACGCAAAAAAGCGGGCTGGGATGAACAATATCTTCTCGATGTGATCACCCACCTCAGCCCACAGCCCCCCTGTGAGACATCGCTTACAAAATCTCAGGATTCCTAGTGCGATTGCCCTGTGGGTGCTAGGAGCTTTGTACCCCCAGGACTGGCTTGAACACTGGCGATTTGTGTGCAAACTAGTTTGTCTGCTGGTGGTGCGACAGCTTGCCAGGTATTTTGGAGTATCTTGGGTATATACCCAAGATACTCCAAAATACCTGTTTCTAGCTGCTCGAATTTAACCATCTGTAGCCTTCCTCACCTCGCAATAGTATCGACTATTCCTTGGTTCGGAAAACTTCATCTGGCTAAATCCGCTTTGCTATAAACTACGCATTTTGAAGCATCTTGGGTACATACTCAAATCGAGAAAAGAATAGAAAGTGGGCATGAAAGCCCGCTCTCTATTCTGTGATTTGTAATGCAGGATAATCGGTATAACCTTTTTCTGTGCCACCATAAAATGTAGAAGAGTCTGGGGGAATGAGGGGGGCATTGGTTTGTAGTCTGAGCGGTAAGTCTGGATTTGAAATAAACAAAGAGCCAAATGCAACCATGTCAGCCAGCCCTTGGGCCACCGCCGCATCTCCTTTGGCACGGTCAAATTGATCATTCAAAATGAAAGTGCGCTGAAAAAGTGGTCGTAATGTTTTGATTGGTATGGGTTGTCGCCCATGACGTATATCTGCTTCGGTGCCTGTGCGTAAATGAACATACACAACATGGAGTGCGTCTAGCGCTTGAATGACGTGAGAGAACAGAGCTCTTGGATTAGAATCTGACATATCATTGAAGGTGCCATTGGGTGATAAGCGCACCCCTACGCGGTCAGCGCCCCAAACGTCAATCACTGCTTGTGTGATCTCTAATAAAAATCGTGTGCGATTTTCCACTGATCCGCCATAAATATCCGTGCGCTTATTGGTACCATCTTGTAAAAATTGATCAATTAGGTATCCATTGGCGGCGTGGATTTCTACTCCGTCAAATCCTGCAGCGAGCGCATTTTTTGCACCAATTCGATAGCACTCTATGATATGAGGAATTTCTCTGGTTTCCAATGCACGTGGTGTTTCATAGGGTTTCATGCCCTCGAGTGTATACACTTGACCGCTAGGTGCAATCGCCGAAGGGGCAACTGGTAATACATGATCCGGTTGATAGAGCGAATGTGAGATGCGTCCAACGTGCCAAAGTTGTAAGAAGATTTTTCCACCTGCTTCATGCACTGTTTGTGTGACTTGTTTCCAACCTTCGATTTGTTGCTGAGAGTGAATCCCTGGCGTGTTGGGATAGCCTTGGCCTTCTGGCATGATTTGGGTTGCTTCTGTAATGATGAAGCCTGCGGAGGCGCGTTGTTTATAATACAGTGCCATTAAAGGGGTAGGGATATTGCCCGGCGCTGCTCGATTGCGTGTCAGAGGGGCCATTACTACGCGGTTACTTAACTGATAGGGTCCTAAGGTGCACGTGGTAAATAAATTTTTTTGAGTCATAAGCAGTCCTTTCTCAATTATCAATTTTGCTAAACAGCAAACTTTTTCGGATATCAACATAAAAGCTTTTTGATTGTAACTCGATCAGACTTTTAAAAAAACGAATCGTAATAGGTCACCTCTGACCTGCCATTTGCTTTTAAAAGAAAGTTAACATACATTTTAGCGTGCT
This sequence comes from Legionellales bacterium, assembly GCA_023266435.1. Classification (GTDB taxonomy): domain Bacteria; phylum Pseudomonadota; class Gammaproteobacteria; order Berkiellales; family Berkiellaceae; genus JAHFQF01. The sequence goes on from JAHFQF010000211.1 coordinate 1,712, forward strand.
ATATGTGGCTTCAAATGCAAGGAGTGTTCTATGCCTGACATCAAAGAAGAATTACCTCAAGAGGTGAGTGAAGCGATTTCCCAGGGAAATATGAAGATAATTAAACAATGGGTAGCCCGAGCTCAACAGGACTATGCAAAGTTAAATGCTGTAGATCCACTCCATGGTCAAACAGCGCTTGATTTTGCTATTGTGGCTGGGCACTCAGGTATCGCTTCGTATTTAATTACTCAAGGAGTAGATGTACAGTACCCTCATGTCAAACATAAGGGAAGAAGTACGCTTGAATTAGCTCAGGATTTGTGCGGAGATGCAAAGGGTGCTAAAAAAGCTGCTCTTCAGCGCATTATAGATCAATTACAAGAGGCAATTAATAATAAACCCAAACCAAAAATGTAATTTCAAAATGATATTTTAAGACTATTGTAGCAGGGACCCAGTCTTTTATTATTTACTTAGCGTCCCTGTATTATTCTGGTTATCTTACGCCCCTCACCTTAATCGTTTGCAAGTATTAAAGAAATATAGTATTGATTAAGTGGTTGAGTTAAATTAAATTCACATATACTCAAACTCATTTGCTTTTATACGGTGTTGTTTTCGCCAGCTCGCAATCCTCAAGTACTACAGTACGCTCCGGTTGCTCACGGCTCAACGCCTAGTCTAAAAGCAAATGAGTTTGAGTATAGAATCCTCGCTATGAGTTGACTATGCCTCTATTAGAAAAATAAAAATAGCAGTTCAGTGCAGATATAGGGAAATATAATCATGCGCCAGATATTCATGAGTTTTGCACACAATGATCAAAATTATACTATTGAGCGGCCAAGCAGAGGAAAGCAGTTTGTTAAGCAGCATCGACAAGATCAAGCGATTTATAAGATTAAAGGTAATATTCAAGAGTTGGCAGAGTATCATCAGGTAATACGCACTGTTCAGCATGGAGCCGTGAGCGCGACGAAAGGGTATTTTATCCAAGCACACTCTGGCAAAAAGATTGATTTGGTGTTGATTGATTTTTTTAATGCAATCCTAGACACAATGCGAGGAGATGACATTGCAGCGTTGGCGAAAAGTTTGGACCAATCTACTTTTCCAGATAAAGTCGAAATGATTAAAGCGATTTATAATCGTTTAGAGGATGGTGGGGAAAGGCAGAGAAATTTTATTGATGGGCTGGATATGATAACTTGCTCTAAGCTTCTTAACTATATGGTGACTGACAATGGTAGTGATACGGATAGCAATTTTGAAGACGCAGGAAGCGAGCGCTCTTTGAGCTTTCAGGAAAAAATAGCGCTCAGGGCAGAATCAGACAGTGCCTATATTGTTGATCTTAAGCGACCTTTGTCTGCATCTCATATTCCTAAAAAATTAGGGATGGTTTCTTTAGATATTGTGTTGGTGAATGTTGCAGAAAATCGAGAGCAACGGCGGCGACAATTTCTGGAGCTTGCTCAGGAATTAATAGCCACTTTCCCTGAAGAGCCTTGTGCTATTCAATGTTTACTGGAACATGCAACAGAGTTGGGTGCTGTTTTAACGTGGCTTGAGGCTGGAAATCTTGCAATCCATGTTCAGAGACCGGCTGAGGCTAATATGGCACAGCCAGTTGATCAACATGAGAGTGCAGCTCCCGTGCTTCCTCAATTTGACACAAGTTCAGCACGAGCTGAAAGTGTGCTTAGGAATACTACACAGGAGCGGCCTGCTCATCGACGTAAGTTAAAAACTACAGTATAAATTTTTATACTCAAATCGAGAAGAATATCCGTTCTCTTTACATTGAAACCCGTATCAGAGAGGTGTGTTGTGCATGGCCCCCAAGCCA
>JAHFQF010000212.1 GCA_023266435.1 Legionellales bacterium
AATGAATTCTGGTCTAAAATAATCCGTCAGCAATTTCAGTATATTTTCCTTCATGGTGGCATAATCTACTTTTTGAAATTGCTCTTGAATCTGCGCCGAGCCTATATTAGACGTCATCACAATGACCGTGTTACGAAAATCCACAGTACGACCATGACTGTCTGTCAGGCGCCCATCGTCTAACACTTGCAATAAAATATTGAATACATCTGGATGCGCTTTTTCCACTTCATCTAATAAGATTACGCTATAGGGTTTGCGACGTACTGCTTCCGTCAGATAGCCCCCCTCTTCGTACCCTACATAACCTGGAGGTGCTCCAATTAAACGCGCAATGGCGTGTTTTTCCATGAACTCAGACATATCAATGCGCACCATGGCTTGCTCAGTATCAAATAAAAACTCAGCCAACGCTTTACACAGCTCTGTTTTACCTACACCAGTGGGTCCTAAGAATAAGAATGAGCCTATTGGTGCTTGCAAAGACGATAGCCCTGCCCGGGCCCGTCGAATGGAATTCGAGACTGCTTTCAAGGCTTCTTCTTGGCCAACCACTCGTTTCGCTAAGACAGATTCCATCTGTAATAATTTTTCTTTTTCGCCAGACTCCATTTTACTGACAGGAATACCTGTCCATTTAGAAACCACTTCAGCAATTTCATGGCTGGTGACTCTATTGCGTAGCAATTGCAAACCTGTTTTTTCAGTACTGTTTGCAGCAGCCAATTGTTTTTCTAGCTCTGGAATACGCCCATACTGTAATTCACTCATACGCGCCAAATCACGCACACGTTTTGCGGCTTCAAAGCTCGCTCGCGCTTGCTCTAATTGCTCTTTAATGGCTTGTGAACCATGTAATTGTGCTTTTTCTTGCTGCCAAATGGCATCTAAACGTTGAAACTCTTTGTCCGTATTGGCAATTTTATCCTCTAATTCAGCCAATCTCTTTTTAGAGTCCTCATCGGATTCTTTGACCAAAGCCTCACGTTCAATCTTATATTGAATCAACTTGCGCTCTAGTGTATCCATGTCTTCTGGCTTTGAATCCATGGCCATGCGAATACGACTTCCAGCTTCATCAATCAAATCAATGGCTTTATCAGGTAATTGACGCCCACTGATATAGCGATCGGATAAAGTGGCTGCAGCGACGATGGCAGAGTCTGTGATTTCAACGGCATGATGCAGCTCATAACGTTCCTTTAAACCCCGTAAAATCGCAATGGTATCTGGAACAGAGGGTTCGTCCACAACAATTTTTTGGAAACGACGTTCTAGTGCGGCATCTTTTTCAATGTATTGGCGATATTCATCCAGCGTGGTCGCACCCACACAATGTAATTCTCCGCGTGCTAAAGCAGGTTTGAGCATGTTACCAGCATCCATAGCGCCTTCGGCTTTACCCGCCCCTACCATGGTATGCAGCTCATCAATGAATAAAATAATTTCACCCTCTTGTTTGGAGAGTTCATTTAAAACGCCTTTGAGTCTTTCCTCAAACTCACCCCTGAATTTAGCCCCTGCAATGAGGGCGCCCATGTCTAACCCTAAAACGCGTTTTCCTTTTAAGCCCTCTGGTACCTCACCATTCACAATGCGCTGAGCCAACCCTTCTACAATCGCAGTTTTACCTACACCAGGCTCACCAATGAGTACGGGATTATTTTTAGTGCGTCTTTGTAAAACCTGAATGGTACGGCGAATTTCCTCATCCCGACCAATCACTGGATCTAACTTACCCTGCTCTGCCCGCGCAGTCAGATCAACACAAAACTTCTCTAAGGCCCCCCGTTGCTCTTCAGCATTGGGATCTAACACTTGTTCATTACCCCGAATCTCTTTGATAGCCTGCTCTAAAGTCTCAGTGGTCACCCCTGACTGCTCTAATAATTTTTTGACAGAGCCCTCACGACGCATGATAGCCAACAGAAACCACTCGCTAGAGATATATTGATCGCGGTTATCTTGCGCCAATTTATCGCACAGACGTAAACAGTTCGACAGTTCCTGGCTAACTCCCATCTCACCCAAATCCTTGCCTAACTTAGGTTGATCATCCAAACTCTGCTCCACTGCAGAGCGCAACTGCGGGATATTTGCCCCCGCTTTAGTTAAAATTCGACGGATACTGTTGCCTTCTTGGCCTAGTAAGGCTTTGAAGACATGAATGACGTCTACAGCCGGATGTTTACGTCCAGTTGCTAAGGACTCTGCTTCTTGGATGGCTTGCTGAAATTTGGTCGTTAATTTGTCAAAACGCATCATGTACCTCACTGCATTTACCGAATCTACTTTCTCATAGTCATTATGGGGGTTATTGAGCGGGTTTCAAGAGGCATTAAACTTTATTTATTATGGGGAGTCTGCGGGGGCACAGACTGCTTTGAAGCAGATGTGGCAGGAGTCTGCGGGAGCACAGGCTGCCGGGGAGCTACTGAAGCAGATGTGGCAGAAGTCGGCTCACACGTAGTTATGATCGCTTGTGGTGGAACGCTTGATTCTCTTTTGATTGGGTCGCTTGAAGGTCTTGCAGTGAATGTTAGCCTGCGTCCACTACTTAGAGAGTGTTGCGTAGCTGGAGCTGGAGCTGGAGCTGGAGCTGGATCTGAAGCTGAAGCTAAAGCTTGCTCTAAGCGCTCTTTAAAAGGGGAGGCACTCTTTTTTTCTGCGTCAAAAAACGCTTGCGCTTTTTTGGGCTCTTCTTTTTTAATTTCTGTAACTAGCCAGTTAAGCACATTTTTAAATATGTTCTGTTTTTCTTCTGGGAGTTGTTTATACTCATGCCAGAGTACATTATAGAGTGCATTGATGTGATGATTAATTTCTCGACCTTTTACACTAATGGCTGGCATTTTTAACAAAATTTCCCACTCAACCATATCAATCTTTTTACCCTCTTCAAAAGCCCGATGCATCGCAAAATATGCGTTGTGCACCCCGCCTCTATCAATGTTGTCTTTACAAGCAATAGAGCAAGCTGTAGGTTGCAGTTTTTTAAGAATATATTCGGTCAATTCACCTTTGATAAAACAAAATAAGACTGCTTGACGCTGATTCGGCGTAAGCATTCGATTCATATTTTTTGAGCCAGTTATTTTTTCTAGTGCCTTTTGATACAATTCTGTTAATTGTTTATCGTTTAAATTCAGTTTTGCTTTCGTTTGAGCATCGAAATAAAAATCCTCTTTATTGTTCTTAATATTATTTTTTAAGTGGTCGAATAAGTCTTGAGCAGATTGTTGATCTTTTTCCTTAGCAGGATCTACTAAGAAAACGTGACCCACTTTACATTTTCCCGCAAAAAAATCATTATCAGCTGGCAACGTAATAGCATGAACTCCTTCTCTTTGATTGAGCTCGTGTAATTTTCTAGAGCGCTGAGCCTCTATTATGCGTGCAGGGTAAAAAAACCACCCTTTTGTACTGTCGGTTTTTTGTAAATTAATGTGTAAATAAAGCACCTTTTCAGCAGTTTTATCAACGGTCTTTTGAGCGGCAGGTTTATTTTTTAACGCCCATAAGTAATAGAG
>JAHFQF010000213.1 GCA_023266435.1 Legionellales bacterium
ACGCCAACCTAATCCATAGTAAGATTCTATGGTGTTTCTGGGGCATGGCCAGTTGATGTGCCACTTTTCAATATCACGATTTGCAATCACCGGTGTTTGAAAGCGATCCAATGTTTTTTTAGAGATGAGATCGGAGCGATAACCAAACTGTAATCGATAGAGCTCAATCATCCCATCTAATGAAGCAAACACCCCGGCAGCTGCTGGTGTGGCTTTGGGATAATACGGAGGGAAAGGTAGAGTTTTTAACACCGCAGTCTTTTTGTTTTTGGCTTTCACATAGGCATGAGGGTATGCCACTTGTGCACCTGGTTTGAGTGGAACTACTTGGATTCCTTCTGTTTTTAATGTGGCTCTTAACTGTTCAATTGCGTCATTGAGACTTAATGATTGTGTTGCTAGTGCTTCCTCGACCAAACTAAAGGTGGTATTACTGTATCGATAACATCCACCTGGATTACAACCAGGCTTTTCCCATTTTAATTGCTCTAATAACTTGGGGCGAGAGAGTCCTCGTTCAATTTGGGTATTACCGGAAAACAAATATCCAGTTGTATGGCTCAAAAGATGTTGCAAATTCACTTCATTTTTTAAATAAGAAATTTTATGTGGTTGATCTAAATCTAATGTACCGTGATCAACCATTAAGGCCAATGCGGTTGCGGAAACTGGCTTGGATACTGAAGCCAGTGGAAACAAGGTGGATGAGGTAATTACGGGGCCACCCTTTCCCTTTTGATGACCAAAAGTAGTTTTGTATACCGTTTTTCCGTGGTGCAAGATGGCAATTGCGCCTCCTTGCAATTTAGGTTTTTCCGCCTCAATCGCGGCAATGAAACTTTGCACTTTAGGAGGAAGAGTCGAATCAGGCGTTGCTTTTGCGTACACACTACTAAATAAAAGTAAGCAAAATACCAAAGAACGAAAAATGCCTTGCCTCATTGACTACCTACTCCATTACAACGATCCTCTCCAAAGAGTAATCTAATCAATCCATGCGGTCAAAAAAAACCAACGAAATGTGGCCAAGGCATACTATTTTTACAGCGCATGCGGTTGTGTGGCAGTAACATTCCATCCTAAATAATTATAAACATGATAACGCAGCCACCCTAAACACTCATGTAATGCCAAATCCGTCATTGCAAAGTTATAAGCTAAAGGTAATGCAGACCGAAATGCACGTAGGTAATCTGCACGGATTGGTAATACAGGCATGCTAAAATGTGCGAAGTAAGTCTGACTGCGATGTAAGTGGATGCCAGAAGACACGAGTATTACTTGATCGACTGGCATTTTTTGTAAGATGGTGTACGTAAATTGTGCATTTTGCCAAGTGTTCATACTCTGCTCTTCTAAAAGGAGATCTTGAGGTTGCACACCTAACGCTTGAAGTGACACAGCATAGGTCGCAGCTTCTGAGATCCCATAACCTTGCGGATCCCCTCCACTCACGATCACTTTGCAATCACGCGCCGCCTGTTGGCACAGGCGATATAGTTCCACTGTTTTATTAAGACGTCCTTGTGCAAAAAAACCAACCTCTGGTGGTAAGTGTTTTGCTACTTGGGTATTACCGCCCCCTAGTAAAATGATTACATTGCGTGTTTTCCACTCCACATCAGGTATCTCAAGATAAGGGGCTTGTAGAGATTGCAGCAACAACTGCGGGATTGGGCCACAGCCTATTAAAAAGAAAAGCGCCAACCAGATACCATGTACCATGTGACTTAACTTACGGAAACTTAAAAAAGCCAAAAGGCTAGCTAATACGAATAAGATGAATATAAGGCTTAAAGTCATCGCTGTGCTCCAACTACAGACCCAAGATAGGCCTATCCTAAGGCCAAACTGGCACACTTCGCAACGCTTACCCAAGTAAACCACAGTTATGTTGAATGAATAACACATAAATTCAAACCAATTTTGCAATTTTGGTGGAAAGTGGCGTAGAATAAGCGGTCTTTTGGAGAGGTGTCCGAGCGGCTTAAGGAGCACGCCTGGAAAGTGTGTGTACGTCAAAAGCGTACCGAGGGTTCGAATCCCTCCCTCTCCGCCAGTTTATAAGCGCCGAACTTTTTGGGCGTCATTTTTCAAATCCCAAAAACGCCCGCTGAACCCCAGTATTCATAGGTTTTAGCGCGTTTTAGCCCCCCAACACATGCGTACTTAGAGAATCACAAAATCACCGATTTTACCCCTCTTGAGGTTCGTTATTGGGGCGGAGAATGGCGCATGCACCCGTAGAACGAGAATTTTCTGCTGAAACGCACCTAATGTGGCAAACTTATACTAGGGAATCTTTAGGTTAACCAGTGAGTTATTTATTTAAATTTTAGCTTGAAATTAGACAAAATTAGGGGTAACTACCTGCTAAATTGTGGGAACAGAACATGACTGACTTGATAAAATTATACCGCCAAGCCGAAGACTACTTTTTCAGAGGTATTTCCTCAAAATGTTTGGATCTGGGTGATGACGCTCATGCTTATATGACCAGCGGCGCCGAACTCAATTTTATTTACATTACACAAAACACACATGTTCTGGATAAAATTTTAATTCAGGGAAAGCAGTTTTTTGACGATGATAACCTTTCTTTTGATGTGATCATTCCACAAGACTTGTGTATGCCTAAAATGATAGATGTTTTAAATACCATGGGTTACCCCCAGAAATGCAAATCAGTTTCAATGGTTGTGGACTTAGATAAATTTGCAACTGACCAAACTGCGAGTTTTGATTCTGAAACTACGATTAAACCGAATGATGATCAATTAAATGACTGGATGATGCCATTGATAGGCGCATTTGAATCTACTTTTGAAATTTGTTCGATCTATGCAACAACCCATGCAAATGCAATAAAAAAGAATGTTAATCTTCGCCATTTCAGCTTATACAAAAAGGAAAAACCAATCGCGTCGATCACTCTGTCAATGCACGATGCTATTGCAAGGATAGACGATGTTGGGACTCTACCTGAGTTTCAAGGCACAGGATATGCAACGCACCTAATGCGTTATGTGTTATTAGAGGCAAAAGGATTAGGTGCTCACCATTGCTTTTTAGAGTCATCCGATTCAGGGCTTGGGGTCTATCAAAAACTGGGGTTTGAGCTCCTTTTTACAAACAATATTTATTCAAGGAAAGTATGAGTGCTTCGATTGATGTGCAATTAAGATTGTTGAACTTATCTGTAATACTTGTAAAATAAAATATAAATATTATGATGCAATAACAAGTGGATGGAATCCCATGGTAACCCCAATTTACGCAGCTTTTATAGGTATTTTGCTTATTTTTTTATCCATTCACACGATCAAAGGGCGAAGGAAGTTTGGTGCGAGTTTGGGAGATGCTGAGCAGCTTGAGATGAGGCGTCGTATCAGGGCACAGGGCAACTGATCTTGCCCCGGTATTCCGGACACCCTACTAAGCTAGTATAATCTAGCGAAGAGAGGTGTAACATGACTGACAAAATTAGGAAAAAATATAGCGCTCAATTCAAAGAGCAAGCATTA
>JAHFQF010000214.1 GCA_023266435.1 Legionellales bacterium
CCTTTTGTGCGTCGCGACGAGAAATCCCGCGAGGTCTGCAAATTCGCACATGATCATTTTGATAGGCAGAAATAGGCACGCAAATCGTGCCGCGCCCCATCATACCTTCAATCAGTAACTGCTCATCTTCAGGGCCATCATAGTACTTTTGCACATAACGTCTTAATTCAGGATCATCGATATCATGCAGTCGGCCAATATAGAGGGCTGCGTGTGACCAAGCGCTTTGTGTGATGAGTTTTATCACCTCACTGACGCGGCTTTTTCCCTCAATCAATAAGACATCACAAGGTCTGACCTCGTAGCGTATGCGCTCAAAATCACAGGGAGGAATGTTACCCCTTGGCGGCTCTTGCATGAGCCAATCCGTTAAATGCTTGGAAAAGTCCCGATATGGATTCATTGCTGCATCACCCCCTCCTTCAGTGTAGACACCCTATTTAAAAATTGGTAGTAGGGCAGCAGTTATTTAGTTAAAAGAAAGCCAAGTAACATTTTTAGGCTATATTTATAGGGAGATATTACGAGTAATTATCAGAGATAGCTGATATGTCATCTCGGGGAAGCAATTCGTGTCTGGACCAACCACAGCTCGAGTAATACAACTTATCGGATCGTTGGCAATCAAGCATCCGCAAGTGCTCCTATGGACAAGTTATGATGTGCTGCATGAAGACGCGCTTAAGCCATTTATAGAGGCAGTTGATCAAGCCATTACAGGAATAAGCAGTAAATCAGAATCTGATTTAAAAAAAGGATTATTGCTTGCATTAAACACAACGAGAAAAATTTTAGAAAACTTAGGGGCAATGGACACCAAAGGACTGACCGATTATCAGCGAGGTATTGCGCCCTTACCGGTGATGGCCGGTGTAAGCATTCCTGCTTTGATGACACAATTTAAAGGCCTAACACAATCTATTTTCAATCAAGCATTAGAAAAATTCAAAGTACAATCTGAACGTGACATTGCCGCTTTACCAGAAGGCTCAGAAGCAAGAATAAAAGCGCAAGCATTGTATGAAAAAAGCTTGAAAGACTTGGAAAAAGGTATTGCTGCAGCATTGGTTGAAAATACCAAGCCTTGGTATCAAAATTTAACAGAAGCAGTTGCTAAGCCTGAGTTACAGGGCTTGTTGCCTTATGTCGCTGCGGTAGTTGCTGATCAAAGTGATGTAATGGAGATGCTCGCTCTCACTACCAATTTTTTTAAGCAACTCATTGAGCAACCTATTTTACAAGGGTTGATAGCGGCTCTGCATGAGGCAGAAAGCTTGGCGCAAGAAGAGCGCACAGCGCCTGGCAGAGAGCTTGAGGCTGTGAGTCCAGCTTTTTGGCAGCGCATTCCTGGCTTGCGTCCAGATACGCCTACAGAAAAACTTGAAAAAGAAGAGGCAACAAGAAGGCGAGAGGTTTTTGGTTCAGTGCTAGATGCTTTGAAGCCTTTGATTGGAATAAATCTGCACGGTGTTGTTGACAGCTTGAAAGGGGCGCTAACGGATGATGAAATTAAAACTTATCTTCCGATGTTGCATGGGTACATTGCGCAATTACAAACGTTAACTTTTGAGATAGGTGGTGTGCATGAGTTGATGCAATTGCTGGCAACCCCTAAGCGTATACAAGCACAGGAACAAGTAACGACAGAGTTTGCTTCGCTGTTGGAGGCTTTAAATGACGAGTTTTACCCTAAAAAGGGTACGGATTCTGGTTATGCTAGCCGTGTAGCAAGTAGTACAAGCTTGCCTGAGTTAGCTGATGAGGCAGAAGAAGTGTTTTTGGATGCTAGAAGTGATGCGCCGGAAGAGGCGATGAAAGATTGTTTATTCCATCTTAACGCCCTATGTCGTGAAGTCGGTTTGAGGAGTGCAGTAGAAGCAACTCCTATGTCATATGTCTCGCATCAGGCAGCATTTGTACAACGATTTTTTACACCAGGACTGAAGATCCTGGCACAGTATAGGGCTGAAATAGACAATCAAAAACAGGCTTTGGACAAAGCATCAACAGACGCAGAAAAAACATCGATTAAAGCATCGATTATTAGTTTAGAATCAAAAGTTAAATCATTAGCAGGATATTTGACACAAGCGGCTCAATTACCCGTACTTACTTTATTAGGTGAAAATCCAGGGCATATCCTGAGAACACTGATGCAAGGAGATTATTTTCAGAACCTAGGTGCAATTTTAAAAGCAATGCCCGAAGGTGTGAGCGGTATCTTAGAGGGCGTAGGAATTTCTGAACAAGCCTGGCGTGATTGGATTAAACCCCTATTGGTGCCTGTGCCTGCAAGACCTGAAAATTCACATACAGCATCAGAAAATAATGCGCTTTCTACAGCGTCATCTTCATCGAGCTTAGAGAGTGCTCAGTCTGTAGATGATGCTGCTGGTGTGGCTAATAAAAAAAAGAGTAATCGCTTTAAGGCCACGGGTCAAGCTTTAAAAGTATTTTTAAAAAAAATAGCGCAGACTCCAGGTAATATTAAAAGAAACATACAATATTTGAAATCCGCTTGGCCATTAGTGAAAGCGTATTTATCAGCAATCACCTCTGAAGAAAAAAATCAGCCAATATTTAACGCAAAAGTTTTAAATCCGCTAAAAGCTGGATTGTTAGAAAAAAGAAAGCAGGTCTCATTGCTCTCTACAGGCGACAATAGGCCACCTTTTCAATCTGTTTCACATGCAATGCTTAGCGCGCTCATTGGTGTGGTTTCTGTGCTAGAAGAGCTGAAAGTAAAAGATGTTGTTTCTCTTGCTACGAACAAAGATCCATTAGCAGCCATATTGGATAAAGTGGTCATGCTAGATGAAAAAGGCATCCCGCTCAAAACCTTGCTGAGTAATTTTTTAGATACCTTGGAAGTGTGGCTGCCTAAGATGTTAGAAAAAATGCCACTCGACGCTGGATTAAAGGACAAATTGACAGAGGGCTTAACTGCGATTTTGCTCGATCGGCAGACAGATCCGCTTAAATGTTTGATGGCTCTGATGGCGCCCCCACCAGTAGACTCTCCTTTAGGTAAAGAGTTGGCAGGAAAAGGGTATTTTGCTTTATTGAGTCCAATTTTAGCGGATATCTTTGCTGATAAAGAAGGCGCTGCTTTATTGAGTGCGGTTCAGGGAGTCTTAGACATAGTAAAGGTTTTTAAACCGACAGAGACTCCAACATCGGCAGGGCCTGTTGCTTTTTCATGGGAATTATTCTCATCGCCAGTGTCTAAAGTGGTTCAGAATCTTCAAAAAGATAAACATGCCGACGAGAAGCAATGGATACAATTCTTAGGTAGAGCGGCTAATCTGGGCTCCGCTATGGCGGAGAGCGTGGGGAATGTGTTGCAGATTTTTCAGCCTGTACAGCCTGCTCTTAGTCAAAACGAGGCTTGGACGCAATTAAGAAAGCAGGTTACGGCGTATCAGGGTCAAATGTTACCACTGGCGCAACAGCCTAATGATCTAGTGGTGCAGTCGTGTTTTGCAGTTCTTGCAGAAATTAATGATGCGTTAAA
>JAHFQF010000215.1 GCA_023266435.1 Legionellales bacterium
ATTGGATAACCAACTCAGACTGCCTGACCCCTAATGCAGCGGTGGGCTCATCCAAAATCAACACTTTGGCGCCAAAGTGTAAAGCGCGCGCAATCGCAACACACTGGCGTTCACCGCCTGACAGAGTAGAGATCCTCTGCACAGGAGAGCGTAGTGTAATGCCAATTTCTTGTAGTGCCGCGGTGGTGATTGCTACATCTGTGATGTTAGGTAAAAAATTAACTATCGTGCTTAATGATAATCGAGGTTTTGGTTGTATTCATCGTTTACAAAGTGCTTGTGGCGGAAAACCTTTTAATAACTTATTAGAGGATACCGTGCATGAGACATGACCTGAGATATACCCAAGATGCTTCAAAAAAACCGATCCGCGCCAGTCTACGCCAAGAGGGGGATGCTGGTGGAATGTACCTAGTCGCTCTATACTCACACAATAGCGCTAATGACTTAGGATATGAATTCAATGCACAAGGAGAGGTGTATGAAAATTGGTGTGGATCGCATTTTATGGACAAACGATGATTTACCAGAATTAGGTGGCGATATTCCTTTATCCCGGTGTTTGGCAGAAGCTGCACAGGCAGGGTATCAAGGGATAGAGATGGGGCGTAAATTTCCTAAGACGGTAGACGCCATGCTTCAAAGCTTAGGAACTTATGGTTTGGAGCTAACTTCTGGCTGGACCAATTGTTTTGTGCGTAGAAAAACAGTCAAGGAAGAATTACAAGATTTAAAAGAGCATTTACAGCTTTTACAAGGGTGTGGCTGTCAAGTGGTCGTGTTGTGTGAAGTCAGTGATGCCGTGCACCAGACCCCCTTAGGTTTATCACAAAGACCAAAATTGAAAGATCGCGAATGGGAACACTTCATTAATAAATTGTCTCTACTCGCAGAATGCATTTGGGCCGAATATGGCTTAAGCATCAGTTATCATCAACACCTGGGTAGTACAGTGCAATCTCTAGATGACATTGATAAGCTCATGACTATGACCAATGAGTATGTAGGATTGTTATGTGATACGGGGCATTTGGCGTATGCGGGTATTGATATTTTTAGAGTGATCCAAGATTATGGATCACGCATTAATCATGTGCATCTGAAAGACATTCGTCCTGATCGCTTGTATGCAGCTAAAAAGGAAGATTGGCCTTTTTTAAAAGCAATCCCTGCTGGTTGTTTTACAGTGCCAGGTGATGGTGTCATTGATTTTAAACAGGTGATTCAACTCTTGCAGCAAGCGCAATATCAAGGTTGGTTGGTTGTGGAAGCAGAGCAAGATCCTAAACAGGCTAATCCTCTAGAATATGCTAAAAAAGGGTATCAAACGGTAAGAAAAATTTTAACATCGCTTGGTTATCCTAAGTTAACAGCAAAATCTATTGCTTAGCAGGTGGGTTGCGGGGCCCTTCTGGATATCACTTAAACGCTTACCGCGAAAAAGGCGTCAGATTAAAGCAATTTGCTGGCGCATTTTTTTCCAGACTAGCGCGGCTGCCAGTATTAAACCACTCATAAAGCCAATGCTTAACCCGAAGGGTCCTTGATGCAAGGTAAAAGAAATAAAGCAAGCCATGGGCAGTGAGACTAACCATAAAGAAGAGATGCCTACATACATGGAAAACCGTGTGTTGTGTAAACCGCGTAATCCACTGCTGAGTAAAATTCTAAAACCATCAATGGCTAAAGACACTGCTGAGAGGTAGAAGAAATAAGTCACGTATTTCAGGAAGCTGTCAGTAACTTGAGTATCCTCTTTGATAAAAAATCGCATCAATGCTTCTGGGTGTGCGTAGCAGAAAGTCACGATGCTGAGCAGTATGACCAATATGAGTAGCGCGGCATTCATATACTGCATAACCAGTTGTTTATTTTTTTGACTGTAAGCACCGCTAATCAGCGTCGATAACCCTTGCGATAGGCCATGCACCAACATGATCACCAGTAAGGAGTATTGTGAAACAAGCTGTGAGGCGGCCAGAGGTTGTGAGCCATAATAACCCATGAAATAGGTTAAACACGTCATCACCAGGAGTTCACAACCATATTGAATGCCAATCGGCATGCCGACTTTAAACAATTGCGCCAAACTTGACCAATGAATGTAATAACATTTTTCAAATAAGGCGTAGGTTTTAAAACGTGGATTAAAATACAGATACAGAAATAAACAAAAGCAATAGAGCACTTGTACTAAACAGTTGGCTGCCATCACCCCAGCCAAGCCTAATTGAGGTAAACCAAAATGCCCTAAAATGAACCCATAGGAAAAAAAGAGCATGGCTGGTAGCCGCAGGATTGCGGTTAGCAGTGTAAAACGGGGCGTTCCTATGCCGATAAAAAATTGGCTAATGACAATAGACAATAAAATGGGAAAAAGCGTAATCGCAGAAAATTTAAAATAAGGTGCTGTTAAGGCAATTAGCTCTGCTTTTTGACCTATGCAATGTAATAAAAAATCTGCATACCAAAGTAATAACCCGATGGGTAGTGCTAACAGCAATGAAAACCAACAGCCACTTTGAAATAGCAAGCCTATCTTTTTGGGGTCGAGTGCAGCTTGTCGTTGTGCATAGCTGATGAGGATACTCACTGCATACAGGCTGGTGGAGGCAATGAGCATTAAAGTTGTATACGTGGAAGTTGCTAAGGCAGAGGCTGCCAGTGTCGTCTCTCCCAATTGTGCAACCAGAAAAATAGCGAAAAAATTGGCAGCAATACCAATGATATTGGTAGTACAAATGGGCGCAGAAAAAGAAACCAGGCGTGCCATAACTGAATAGTTTAAAAACTGTTTAGAGGTCGACAGTAATAAAGCCTGATCCTTCATTAAGCCATCTCAGGCGTTACTGACTGGGCTACGGGGGCACAACAATGTAGCTCAATGGCGCGCTGATACAGTAAGCTAGCCATAGGCTGTGTCAGTGTGTCTATCTCTAATACTAAACCCGCTGCTTCTTTTGAATAGACAGTTTGAAAGCAGGAGATTTCTTCGGGATCAGTCAGCACTTTATCCATAAAGCTACGTTTATAGTGGAGTTTTAATACATTGTCCTCATGCTGTACAGAGGTTAGCATGCGGGATTTAAACAACCTGGGTCTGGTAGGTGATTTGCGCATTGGCAACAATGCTTTAACGGGCACTTGATTCACATACCAGGATTTAGCGGTATGTACTAAACTCAACGGCCAAGCTTCCGTATTTTTTCGTAAAAAGTCTTCACTGAGTGTGTCAATATGAATGGTGCGATGAGTTGACTCAACCCGATACACGGTGGTTAAGACCTGAGAGAGCAAATCATTCAGAGGTTTTAATTCAGTATACTTGAGTGTGCTAGCAACTTGAGAGCCATAAAGAATCAATGGCTGGGAGACATAGCCTGCATCTGTATGCAATTGTGTGTCATTTAAAGTGAAATGAAAGTCAGTGGAGTCGTTTAAGTGCTGAATGTCATTTTCAGTGAGCAGAGTCTTGATTTTTTCAATGAAAAATTGC
>JAHFQF010000047.1 GCA_023266435.1 Legionellales bacterium
TTTCTTTTACGACCACGACCGGCTTTGTGAGCACAGATCACACTGTCTGGCCAGTTTTCATGCCATTGATGCTATTGTACCTAGGGCTACTTGGCGGCTGTGCTGGCTCAACAAGCGGCGGGTTTAAAGTCATCCGTGTCATTTTGTTATTAAAGCAGGGCTTAAGAGAAATCAGGCGGCTCATCCACCCTCATGGTCACTTTGTCATTAAACTCGAAAAACAAGCAGTACCCGCCCGCATTACCGATGCAATATGGGGTTTCTCCGCTGGTTACATCTTATTATTTGCTGTTTTATTTTTGATTTTACTGATTTTTGAGGAGGATTTTTTAACCACCTACAGCGCACTGATCACCGCCCTAAGTAACACGGGGGTTGGCCTAGGGGATGTAGCGTTACATTACCAAGCCCTAAGCGCACCCAGCAAGTGGATTTTAAGCCTCGCCATGATAGCAGGACGCTTAGAAATACTGACGCTGCTCGTATTATTTTCGCCGCACTTTTGGCGCAAATAAGTTTCAAAACAAACATATATATTGAAATCCAAGTTCTAGCTTTAAACTAGATGTGGTGCTCACTCAACACCACCGCTATAATACACCCTATGTTTTCGAGCTAGGCAAGACTATGAGTTTGAGTTTTCAGCAAATCATTCGTATTTTAGACGACTATTGGCGTGATCAAGGGTGCTTAATCATACAGCCCATTGATTTAGAGGTGGGCGCGGGTACTTTTCATCCAGAAACATTCTTACGGGCCATTGGCCCCGAGCCGTGGTCTTGTGCCCATGTACAGTCTTGCCGCCGCCCTACCGATGGGCGGTATGGAGAAAACCCTAATCGAGGGCAGCATTTTCATCAATACCAGGTTGTCTTAAAACCTAACCCAACTAATCTACAAGAGTTGTATTTAGGCTCATTAAAGGCGCTCGGCATACACCCGTTACAACATGACATTCGCTTTGTAGAGGACAATTGGGAGTCTCCTACGCTTGGTGCTTGGGGTCTCGGCTGGGAGGTCTGGCTAGATGGCATGGAAATCACGCAATATACCTATTTTCAACAAGTTGGGGGCTTACCCTGCGCACCTATCACAGGCGAGCTCGCCTATGGACTAGAGCGCTTGGCGATGTATATCCAGGGGGTAAACTCCATGTATGACATTGTTTGGGGCAATGCGACCTCTGGTCCTATTACCTATGGCCAGCTTTATCACCCTTTTGAAGTAGAAATGTCTGCTTTCAACTTTGATCACGCCCCTGTAGATGCGCTGTTTTCTCAGTTTAAACAGCTGACCGAAAGCGCTCAACACCTGATCGATCAACAACTCCCATTACCTGCTTACGAATACATTCTTAAAGCGTCTCATACGTTTAATTTACTAGATGCACGCGGCGCGATTTCTGTGACAGAAAGGCAACGTTACATCCTGGCTATTAGGCAGTTGGCGAAAAATGTCGCGGAAACTTATTTAAAAAATAGAGAAACACTCGGGTTTCCCTTGCTCAATACAGGAGCGGGCAAATGAAAGAAACATTATTAATCGAGATTGGTACAGAAGAGATGCCACCCAATAGCCTCGTCGCATTGGGGGAAGCATTTTCTCATAGTCTGCTTGAATCCATGCAGGCCCATCAGTTTTCTTATGGGAGCAATCAGGTTTTTGTTACTCCTCGCCGTTTAGGTTTTCTTTTAACTGATGTGGCAGAAAAACAACCGCCACAAACCATAGAAAAAAAGGGCCCTAAACTGGCTGCTTGTTACGATCAACAAGGCAATCTCACAAAAGCCGCTCAAGGATTTTTATCCAGTCTGTCTATCGCCCTAGAAGACTGCACCAAAGAAGACTGTCTGATTTTTAAAAAGACGGTTCCAGGAAAATCTTTGGTTGAATTGTTGCCGGGGATGCTACACAAAGCAAATCAAGCGTTACCTATCGCCAAGCGCATGCGCTGGTCGGATAAAACAGCAGACTTCGTTCGACCTGTGCGCTGGTTTGTTGCGATGCATGGCAGCCAAGTATTACCTATCACTTTTTTAGAGTTACAAGCGCAAAATACGACTCAAGGACATCGCTTTCATCAGCCCAAACCCTATGCGTTACAACATGCCAATGAATACCCTGAAAAACTAGCAAGCTTACACGTCATGGGTACCTGGCAAGCTCGTAAAAACAAGCTTTACACAGACATTCAAGCTCGAGCAGCTGAGCTAAAGGGAGAGGCCATTATTCATGAGGCAACGCTGTGTGAAGTGACTGGTCTATTAGAGTGGCCGGTAATTTATCACGGTCAGTTTGATCCCGCTTTTTTAGAGGTTCCGAAAGAATGTCTGATCAGCACCATGCAACACCATCAGCGATATTTCCCGGTGTCTGATAAGTCAGGCAAACTCATGCCTTATTTTATTTTTGCGAGCAATACTGACAGCGAAACACCAGAAACAGTGGTTCAAGGCAACGAACGAGTATTGGCTGCTCGCTTAAGTGACGCACGCTTTTTCTACTACCAAGATCTGAAAACTCCTTTAGAAAAGCAGCTTCCTGCTTTAAAAGCCGTTGTTTTTCAAGACAAGCTGGGCTCTTTGGGCGACAAAGTGTCACGCCTACAAAAAAGCATTGCGCCATTGAGTCGACTCATTGGCGCAGATACTGAGCTCAGTTTACGAGCCGCCACGCTAAGCAAATGCGATTTGTTAAGTCACATGGTCTATGAGTTTCCCGAACTACAAGGCATTATGGGAAAATACTATGCGTTGGCAGCAAAAGAATCACCCGTGGTAGCATCCGCCATCGAGTATCATTATTACCCGCGTTTTGCGAACGATGATTTACCGCCGGATGCAATTAGCCAAGCACTGAGTTTAAGCGATAAATTAGACACTTTAGTCGGGATTTTTGGGATTGGGATGCTGCCCACAGGCACTAAAGATCCTTTTGCTTTGCGTCGCTCCGCACTGGGTATTGTGCGAATTTTAATAGAAAAACAGCTTTCCCTGGATCTGAGTGCATTAGTTGCCAGCACACTCCAAGCCTATACAGTGCCTTTGGCACAAAACACCGCATCTAATCTGCTAGTTTTCATCGTCGAAAGGCTAAAAAGCTATTGGCTAGATCAGGGTTTTACCAGTGAAATGATTCAAGCCGTGCTTGCTGTACAGTCTCATAATCTATGGGATGCACATTTGCGCATATTAGCACTCCAAGATTTCTTAAAACAAGACAGCGCAGTAAGCTTGGCCAGCGCTAACAAGCGTGTGCATAATTTACTAAAAAAACAGGGCGACTCCCTAACCCAAGGCGCTGTCTGCCAATCTGCTTTGTTTGAAGATGATGCGGAGCGCCTCTTGTATCAACAACTTGAGCAGTGTGAAAAAGCTTTATTACCGCTTTTACAAGAAAGAAAGTATGAACAAGCTTTGGCAAAACTCGCAACTTTACGCGAATCGATCGACATTTTTTTTGATCAGGTCATGGTCATGGTAGAGGCGCCAAAAATCCGGGAAAATCGCTTACTGTTGCTTCAGGGTTTGCGCCAACTTTTTTGTAAAGTGGCTGATTTTGCGGAGTTATGACGCCATGATGATCCCATTAATTATTTTAGATCGAGATGGTGTCATTAATCAGGACTCGGAAGAGTACATTAAATCTCCCGAGGAATGGCGCCCTATACCAGGTAGTTTGGCAGCCATTGCGCGCTTTACGGCGCATAATATTCCAGTTGCCATTGCAACCAATCAATCCGGCTTGGCCAGAGGGCTCTATACAGAAAAAACCCTGGATGCCATTCATCAAAAAATGTGCACGTTAGTGGAAAAACTTGGGGGGAAAATCGAATACATCGCTTACTGCCCCCATGGACCGGATGATCAATGCGCTTGCAGAAAACCAAAACCAGGCTTGATTCAAGCGTGCTTGTCTCAGTGGAGCCTGCCAGCAGCCGAGGTGCCCGTCATTGGCGACTCTTATCGTGATATTGAGGCCGCCATGGCTGCGGGTTGCTATCCTATTTTAGTGAAAACTGGCAATGGCCTTAAAACCTTACAAAAACATCCCGAGTTGCACGAAAAAATCCCTGTTTTTGATAATTTAGCCGCTGTTGCAGACTATTTATGTCCTGAGTCCACCTAAATTTGGTTACTTAACCAGATATAAGTTATACTGCAGGGACTGTATTTTAGTATTTGAAGCCAAGATGATTTGCCTGCTCCGTTCGTTTATCTTTAATTGTCTACTCATCGTATTAACAATTTTTTTCGCGCTGTTGTCTTTTATGGCGTGCTGTCTACCCTTTGCTTGGCGCTACTGGCTCATTACCCGCTGGTCTTTTTTAGTAATCAGTTTATTTAAAACCATTTGCCAAGTACAAGTACAGATTACTGGGCTAGAGAATCTCTCTAAAGTGCGAAATGGAATTGTGTTATGTAAACACCAATCCACCTGGGAAACGATTTTTATGCAAACTCTGTTGCCCACACAAACTTGGGTTTTGAAGCGGGAGTTATTGAAAATTCCATTTTTTGGCTGGGCTTTAAAAGGCTTACAACCGATCGCAATTGATAGAAATAAACAACACTCTGTGCGACAGCTCATTCAAGAGGGTAAAAAAGCTCTGAATGCTGGTAAATGGGTCATTATTTTTCCTGAAGGCACGCGTGTTGCGCCGCGACAATCTCGAAAATACTCAAAAAGCGGCACAGCATTGAGCATTGCAACGGGCTATCCGATTATCCCGATTGCACACAACGCAGGTCATTGTTGGCCTAAAAATACTTTCCTGAAACGAGCCGGGGTGATTTCCGTAGTCATCGGCGCTCCCATTGAGCCAACGCCTGATGTGCAGGTAGACCAGCTCAACAATCAAATTGCGAGCTGGATAGAGACAACTTGTAACAGCCTCTGATCACTGATTTAAAATCCCGAAGAGGAGGGGTGCCCCCAAGAAGGGCTTTGGTAAGCGTTCAAGTGATATCCAGAAGCGCCCCGCAGCCCACCTTCGCAATCTTTTGCTACTTCGCTCGCAAAAGCCGCTACTGCGGCTGAGCTTCAAGCTCGCTCACGCAAAGATCCTCGGGGCTGCTCGCTTCCTTTGATGCTATTTGAACGCTGACGACATCAATGCCTGTCAAGAGGAGCTTATTCAATCTAGAACCCGCGAGCGGGAATTACATTAAATATCCAGATTAGTCACATACAACGCATTGCTTTCAATAAAGTCTCTGCGTGGTTCCACTTGATCGCCCATCAGCGTAGTAAACATTTGATCAGCAGCCACTGCGTCTTCAATTCTGACTTGTAATAGACGTCGTGTACTTGGATCCATGGTGGTTTCCCATAGCTGCTCAGGATTCATTTCTCCCAGCCCTTTATAGCGCTGGATTTGCTGACCTTTTTTGGCTTGATCGAGTAACCAATCGATGACCTGCTGAAAATCACTGACATAGAGTTGTTTATCAGCACGTTGCACATGGGCTGTTTTGCTTAATAGACCATGAATTTCTTTCCCCAATAGCACTATCTCTTGATATTCTTTGCTAGCAAAAAAAGTGCCCGGGATAGAGAAGGCCTGCTCAATGCCGTGCTCTTTAGTCACCGCCACAGGGTAATACTGCTCCATTTCGTCATCATAACTGACTTGTAGCTCTAACCGACTTTGATAGTCCACCTCTTTGCCTAATAATGCCGACAACTCTGCGCACCAAGCCATTAAGGCCGCTTTGTCTTTTAAGATTGCTGGCGTTACAACTGACATGCGTATGCATTTTCTCAGCAGCTCGCTCGGGTAGCGACGAGACACTTGATTAATTAACGCCATGACGGATTGATAATGACGGACTAATTTTTCTAGCGCAGGACCCTGTATGGCGGGGGCCCCTTCGGCTACAAATAGCTTTGCGTCCTCTAAGGCAATTTGTACTAAGTATTGAGTTAAGCTTTCATCATCTTTTACATATTGCTCTTGCTTGCCTTTTTTAACGCGATACAAAGGTGGCTGGCCAATATAGATATGGCCTTTTTCAATTAAAGCTGGCATTTGACGATAAAAGAATGTTAGCAGTAAAGTTCTAATGTGCGACCCGTCTACATCCGCGTCAGTCATAATGATGATGCGGTGATAGCGCAGCTTACTTAAATCAAATTCATCCCGACCAATACCACAACCTAAAGCAGTAATTAAAGTGCCCACCTCTTGAGAGGAAATCATTTTATCAAAACGTGCTTTTTCGACGTTTAAGATCTTTCCTTTGAGTGGTAACACCGCTTGCATCTTACGATCGCGCCCTTGTTTTGCCGATCCGCCCGCAGACTCACCCTCTACTAAATACAGCTCTGACAAGGCAGGATCTTTTTCTTGGCAATCCGCGAGCTTGCCAGGCAAGTCAGCAATATCCAGAGCGCTCTTGCGCCTGGTCATTTCGCGCGCTTTACGCGCCGCCTCTCTTGCTCTCGCCGCTTCTACAACTTTTGAAACAATTTGTTTTGCTTCTTGAGGAAACTCTAGAAGAAAGCTTCTTAAGTTTTCTGCGACCAAGGCTTCAACTACAGGTTTTACTTCGGAGGAAACCAACTTGTCTTTTGTTTGAGAGGAAAATTTAGGATCAAATACTTTGACAGAAACAATGGCTGTTAGCCCCTCTCTAGCATCGTCTCCAGATGGCGCTATTTTAACTTTCTTCAATACCCCCTCTTCTTCTAGGTATTGATTCATTGTGCGGGTTAAAGCGGCCCTAAAGCCCGCCAAATGTGTACCACCATCTCGTTGAGGAATATTGTTTGTAAAACAGTAAGTGTTTTCTTGATACCCATCCTGCCACTGTATGGCCACCTCTACGGTGATATCATTTTTTTGTTGTTGAAAATATGCGATGGTTTCATGAATGAGGGTTTTATTTTTATTTAAATATTTGATAAACGCTTTTATGCCTTCGCCGCTTTCTTCAAAAAAGGATTCCTCTCTACCCGTCTTTTCATCCTTTAAATAAATATGAATGCCTGCATTAAGATAGGCTAATTCTCGCAATCTTTTAGCTAAAATATCGAAATGAAATTCGATTTTTGTAAAGGTTTTATCACTGGGCTTAAACCAGATCTCTGTACCACGCCCCTGTGCAGCGCCAGTGACCGCAAGCGGAGCCTGTGGCTCACCATGAATATATAGCTGTTCATGTAGTTCGCCATTTTTGCGAATCTTTAAGCGAAGTTGCTCTGAGAGCGCATTAACTACAGAAACCCCCACCCCATGTAGACCACCAGATACTTTATAAGAGTTGTCATCGAATTTCCCGCCCGCATGCAGCACGGTCATAATAACCTCTGCAGCCGATCTGCCCTCTTCCTGGTGTATATCCACGGGAATGCCTCGACCATTGTCTTTGACGCTGATTGACTCGTCGGCATGAATAATGACCTCTATTTTATCGCAGAAGCCCGCCAATGCTTCATCAATAGAGTTATCAACCACCTCAAACACCATGTGGTGCAAGCCGCTACCATCATCAGTATCCCCAATATACATCCCGGGCCGTTTTCGAACTGCATCGAGCCCTTTTAACACCTTAATGCTTGAAGAGTTATAGGCGGTTTCAGAGGTCATCTTTCATTCCTTTTCTTTAAGCGAGGCAATGTTCCACGTGAAACATTAACCAATCATTTTCCCAGGAGAACTTAGGACATTTTACCAAAAAACAAGGTTTTTGTCTTGGTTTTTATCCTTTTGTCCAGCACTACCGCCTCTGATGGCTTTATTCTTTCCCTGCGCATTCTCTCAAACCCGAATCAATCTAACAAAACTCCAGCTCAGATTTTTTGAATAAGGCAGGAGTATGTCTAGGCAAGCCTAAGATCTATCTTAAGGCCTACTGGCGATGGATATGCGCCATTTGCAGCGATGGATGACGCTGTCACAACATAGATGCTCTGGCTTGCCAACACAGGGGCTCTCCCTATTTAAAAATCCAAATTGAACTTAACAAAGATCTCTTGTTCTGTACGGAGAGGAGCAGCTCTTCTTTTTTGAGCGAAGATCTTTGTTTGAGGAATATGTTCCACGTGGAACATTGATCATTGGCTTCATCACTGAATAGAGAGGATGGTTATTCTTTCTTCAGTGAAGGCCTTTGCGTGAGCGTCTTTTGGTCTTTAGCTAATAGATAAAAAGAGGTGTGTCCTGCTTAAGCAGCCAGCTGCGGCGCCTGGATTAGCGTAAGCACCCTATGTTCCACGTGGAACATTGGTCGCTGATTTCGTCATTGCATGGAGAGGCGGGCTGTTCTCTCTTAAGCGAAGACCTTTGTGTGAGCACCTCTTGCGGCCTTTAGCAAATAGGTAAAGCGCACTCCTCTGCGTGAGGAAGAAGAGACATCCCCGCCTCAGAAGCCATACCCAAGATGCTTCAAAATGCGTAGTTTATAGCAAAGCGGATTTAGCCAGATAAGGTTTTCCGAACCAAGGAATAGTCGATACTATTGCGAGGCGAGGAAGGCTGCAGATGGTTAACTTCGAGCAGCTAGAAACAGATATTTTGGAGTATCTTGGGTATAGATGCGCCCCTTAGGTAGCCCAAACGAGCACTAAAATGTTCCACGTGGAACATTTTAACTGAGCTTTGGAGAGCTTGGCTTAGCCATAACAGCCGCTCCACCAGGGCGGCTCTGGCCTTTTATTATTCAAGAGATGGGTAGAGAGATGGGTAGACGGGGGGTTTTGTGGTGCTCGGCGCTACTACCCTGGCATCCACTTGCGCACAAGTAGTATCAGCAAAGCGGGTAAGCAGCCGTTGCTCTTCACCAACCCTTAGCGCTGCCTCTGCGCACACTTTTTCTGATGATTGGCTGCCTGAGGCCACGCTCACACGCTCTAATTTTTGATAATAAGGTGATACAAGTCCATCATATAGTTCATCTAACTCAGGGCAGACTTTTGCTTTAAGTGATGCCACTTTTTGGTCCTCAAATATCATCTGAAGCTCGCCTCGTCGGTCATCACCTTGGGGAGGATATAGACGGACAGCCTCCGCTCTATAAAACTCTTTCACATACTGCCAAAAATGCCCCTTCATTTTTATTACATCGTCTGCAGAGGCACAGCCTTGGAGCTCTTGGCGAAGAATAGCAATGAGCTTTTTATAAGACTCTGCGGCGGGCCTTTCTTCATTTAAAAATGCATTCAAAGCCTTCTCTATAGCCTGGAGCCGCCCTGCGGGAGCTCCTGCCTCCCTCATTTTTGATAGTTCAGCCTCTTCTAGTTGGATATTTTTTGTGATTTTCTCAGATTTATTGCTGTAAATTATAGCCAGAGCAAGTGAAGGGACCATGGTGACAGCGAACAAAATTATGAATCCTAGCATTACCCAGCCAACTGGTGTTGGGAGAAAGATTATAGCAGGGATCATAAAAATAACTATTGCTAAATAAGCCGATGCTGCTGCGAGCCTCCCCATCGTGCCCGAAATCTTCCATTGCCTTAACCTTTTCTCTTTAAGTTGCTTTACATGCTCTTCTGCGGCCCGGATTTTTTGATTTAACTCCTCAACAGAGCAATAAAGATCAGTATCATATGCCATAAAAACACCCAACCAATGTTAACTAAACAACTAATTATACAGGAGCCCTCAATGGAGGGCAAGCAAAGCCAGCATAATAAGTTAGTTTTTTTCTTATAAGCGGGGTGGACTCAACGTAAAACACTTCCCCAACCCCGGGGACCTACATACAC
Organism: Legionellales bacterium; assembly: GCA_023266435.1. Taxonomy (GTDB): domain Bacteria; phylum Pseudomonadota; class Gammaproteobacteria; order Berkiellales; family Berkiellaceae; genus JAHFQF01. The sequence continues at coordinate 9,712 of JAHFQF010000047.1, forward strand.
CCCTTGAGAGCCTACGCAGCCCCCCCATATGTTCCACGTGGAACATCGATCTGCTTTCTTAATTTAACGGAGAGGCAGGAAAGTTATTTTTTGAGCGCCTTTTAGCCTTAGGCTAACCAGCAGAGGGGCTTCAGGGCGAGGAAAAGGACGCCCCTAGCTTAAACAGGCGCCAATATATGTTCCACGTGGAACACTTTATAAGGGGCTCTTTTGTTTGCAGACACACAGAAGCTGGGAATATCTATGGCGGAAAAAAGGGTTTGGGCGTTCAACTGCTCAACAGCGCTTAATACTAAATCTAAGTTATAGGAGTCTAGCTCCGAGACAATATCATCCCATAATAACAATACTTTTGACTCTCGATGAGTCTGTATGAGCGTGGTTGCGGCCAACAAAACCGCTGAAATAACTAATTTTTGCTGCCCCCTGGATAAAACATATTGCGCCGCTTGTTTCCCTATTTTAAATAACAAGTCGCTTCGATGGGGCCCGGCTGTTGTATAACCCAAATGCAGATCCTTGATCCGTGTTGTTTTCAACACATCGAGCAAGGATTTTTCTTCGCGCTTCCAGCCAGGCAGATACTCCATAGAGAGCTGTATGGTTGGCAACCAAGGGGTAATAAGCGCTGCTGCACCAGTTAATAGCTGTTGCGACCACTGCTGTCTTTGCTGGGTAATCACCTCACCATAATCAGCCATTTTCTGCTCCCACATGCTTAATAAATCATTGTCTGGAGCAACGGCCTGAATTAGTGCATTTCTTTGCTGTAAACTGCGATTGTATTTTTGCCAGTGCGAAAAATAGGTGGGTTCCACGTGGAACATTAACCAATCCATCAAGCGGCGCCTTTGTGTCGGACCATCGGATAACAACGAAAAGCTTTCTGGCGAGATCATTTGCACGGGCAGCTGTCTAATGAGGGACACACTCGAAATATTCTCTTCCGCCAAACAATAGCGCTTTGTTTTAGTGTGCGCTTTTTTAGATAGGCCTATGGCTTTCAAGGGGTGATGTAATTTAGTGTGTATGTGAAATTGCGGCCTGGTGTCTTTGATTAAATGAGACAAATTGGGCGCTCGAAAAGACTTACCCATAATAACGGCATAAAGCGCCTCCAGTAGCGCTGTTTTTCCGCAGCCATTAGGTCCCACGATTAAATTACCCTCTGGCGCAAGCCCCCATGAAAGCTGCGAAAAATTTCTGAAGTCTTGCAGATCAAGAGACTCAATGACCATGATTTAGGCAACCGCTCAAAGGGTAATAGTGACGGGGCTCGCTGTTTAATTAGAGCAGCATGGGCATGACTACATATTGCCACGCTTTTTGTCTGTCACCAGACTCCTCAAATAACACACTGGCATTGGCATCGGTAAAAGTAATTACAATGGCGTCACTTTTGCTATTAGAAACATACTCTAATAAATAATGGATATTAAATCCTATTTCCAGCTCTTTATCTTGATAATCAATTTCAACAATTTCTTCTACTTCATCTTTGTCGGAATTTTTAGCGAGGATTTTTAGCGTATTGCGAGAAAACTGCAAACCGGCCCCTCTGTGTTTATCAGAAAACAAAACCGCCACACGCTGCAAACTTTGCTTAAATTTTTCTCTAGGTATAACTGCACGATATTCATTTTTTGTGGGCAGAACTTGAGCATAATCTGGAAAACGCCCTTCTATCAATTTAGTAGTAAAACTATAGTGATGTGCTGTGACGCAAAAATGGTTCTTGGTCAGCCGAATCGCCACCTCATCTTGAGCCTCTTGTAACAAACGATTGAGCTCTAATACGCCTTTTCGAGGAATAATCAAATACAACGGCTGTCTAACAGGAATGGGATCTGTATCAATCAAGTAAGTTGCCAAACGATGCCCATCTGTAGAAACAGCGCGCAATTGATTTGAATAGAAAATAAATAACATGCCGTTCAAGTAATAACGCACATCTTGTTGTGCCATAGAAAAGCTAGTTTTCGTCATTAATTCTTGTAAAACCCGGCTAGGCAAAGAAAAACTCGCAATACTTAGTGTTTCGTCTAGCGCAGGAAAATCACTTGCTGGCAGGGTCGCAAGACTGCAGCGACTACGGCCCGAGGCGATGATGAATTTGTTATCTGTCAGATGGCAGTCTAAATTTGCATTGTCGGGAAGCGCTCTAAATAAATCCATTAGCTTTCGGACGGGCAATGCGACAGCGCCCGACTCAAACGCCTGATCAACCTGCACTTTTGCCACCAAAGCAACCTCTAGATCGGTGCCTGTTAATTGCAAAGTGCTGCCCTCTAAGCTTATCAGCACATTGGATAAAATAGGCATTGTATGCCGTTTTTCTATGGCGCCCCCTACAATCTGCAAGGGCTTTAAAATGGCTTCTCTGTTGATTTGAAAGTGCATCCGTTTACACCTTTATTAGTGGGATAAAATTCTAACTAGATTAGCAAAATCCTCTTCAATGGCTCGATCCGTTTGTTTGAAGCTTGCAATGGTGCGGCAGGCATGCAACACCGTGGTGTGATCACGCCCACCAAAGGCCTCTCCAATTTCAGGCAGACTATGATTGGTTAATTCTTTACACAACGCCATGGCCATTTGTCTTGGCCTCGCCACAGAGCGACTTCTGCGTTTAGATAACAAGTCAGCCACCTTGACGTTATAGTATTCTGCCGCTGTTTTAAGAATATTATCCATCGAAACGAGTTTCGCTTGAATCGCCAAAATGTCTTTTAAGGCATCTTTGGCAAAATCTATCGTAATGAGGCTGCCTGTAAATTGTGCATTGGCCATCACCCTCTTTAGCGCCCCCTCCAGCTCTCTCACGTTGGATCGAATGCGCTTTGCAATGAAAAAAGCTACTTCTGGCAACAAATGCACATGGCACTGCTCCGCTTTGCTCATCAAAATGGCGACGCGAGTTTCTAACTCTGGCGGCTCAATTGCAACAGTTAGCCCCGAGCCAAATCTAGACTTCAGCCTTTCCTCTAACCCATTAATCTCTTTAGGATATTTGTCTGATGTCAAAATAACTTGCTGATTCCCTTCCAACAAAGCGTTAAACGTGTGGAAGAATTCCTCTTGGGAGCGCTCTTTGCCGGCAAAGAACTGTATGTCATCGATTAAAAGGGCATCTACAGAGCGATAGAAGCGTTTAAACTCATTAATGGCGTTAGATTGCAAGGCCTTCACCATATCAGCCACAAAGCGCTCTGAATGCAAATAAACAACCTTGGCATTTTTCTTTTTTTCTAAGATAAAACTACCCACAGAATGCATCAAGTGCGTCTTACCCAAGCCCACCCCCCCGTATAAGAAAAACGGGTTATAAGCACTACCAGGGTTCTGTGCAATTTGCTTAGCTGCGGCTTCTGCCAATTGATTAGACTTACCC
>JAHFQF010000048.1 GCA_023266435.1 Legionellales bacterium
GTACTAATCCTTGAGTAACTGCTGTTTTAAATAAATTGACACAACCTTGCGCCCTGGAAAAAAATCCTACATTCATCATACCCTAATGCCTGCCAATTAAAATTTCCGGGATTCCTTCCGAAAGGTTTTCTATGATTTGACTTGCAGAAACTTTGACACCGAAGTTCAAGAGCACGCGCGCGCCTTGCAAAGTAGGGTACAATAGAGGCACGTTACGAGTATACCACTGCGCCCCCAGAACTGTCGCTAAAATACCGATTACATTTCCCCACACGAGCGCTGAGACCCCCCACCCCTGACAAGCAAGCACAATACAACTGAGATTCAAAGTCAGATAAGAAAATACATTGATAACAGTTAATGCTTGAAAGTTCATTTTCCTTTTTAATATAGCAACCCTCACGGCGCCAAAAGGAACCAGCAAAAATAGTATTGATAACTCCTGAATGGTTTTCACCATGTTTGTTTCTGAAAAAAAAGAGGAAATCCACGTGGCTCCAAAATACAGACTCAGCCATATTATTAATGACAACAATAGTCCCAAAGTAAAAGCCATGCGAAGTTGCAAATGTGTCAATGTTTTCTGTTGAATCACGTATTGAGAAATACCAAAGTCTCTCAGGCCATGCGCTAACATGACCAATACAAAACTGACTGAAAACAAACCGATTTCATTTGGAGTCAGTAATCGCGCAAGCACAATGCTAGAAAGCAACCTCAACACCAACCCAATGTATTTATCACTAAAAGAGTATAATAAGGATGTTTTTAAATTATTCTTCACTTGATTCATACGGATTCTCTCAGCAGCATGCGATTCTCAACAAATCGATGTTTGATTTTTGCGTCATAGACCAATGCATCACAGGTAAGAATTGTGATCTCAACTGTTTCACCAAAACAATGCTGCATTTTTTCTTTTAATTGATGCATATTTTCAGATAGACAATGTTTAGGTGCGCATAACACTTCAATCCGACGCGCAGTATGTTGAATAATTTTAAATTGATTCACCATGGGAAACAACGAGAAAATCGCCGAAAACTGGGCTCGATGAATTTTTTTATTTTTTTCATCTACCAGAAAATCAGTATTTCTGCCTTCTAATTTTTTTAAAATTGGCAATTGAATCCCGCATGCACAAAGTTCCTCGCTTAACATTCCTACATCTCCTGTGCGATACCGAATAATTGGATATCCATAGGAGCTAAGATTCGTCACCACAATGTCACCCAAGTGCCCTAAAGGCAATACGTTATCTGTCTCTGGCTGGATGATTTCAACCAGCATATTTTCAGCCATAATATGTAAATTTCCTTGTGGGCAGGCCTGCGCAATAAAGCCGGCCTCTCTGGCTCCATAACTATTAATCACTGGGCATCGCAAAGTCTTTTCTAAAAATTTCTGTGTGTGAGGTAGTAATTCTTCCGCTGTAGTTAGCACTGCTTTTAGGCGCAATTTTTTGATGTTATTATGCGAATTGAGCTTAATCACCTGCTCTAATACTGAAGGATAGCTCATTAAAATTTCAGGTTGATACTGAACCAGGTTGCCGAATAATGTGTGCATGTTCTGCTGGTCAATCTGCATGACCGGGAACAAGCGTGTATTCATCGCTCTATCTCTCAAACGATGCAGCCAAGTATAGCGTTGCCATTCCAAAGGCGATCCCCAGACAACTGCTTCCCGGCTACCCATGTCTAAATCAAACCACTGTAAACAACGCCATTTTGCAGCCACATCTCGCGCAATGCGATGCTGACTTTGGTAATAAAATAAAGGTGTACCACTAGATCCGCTGGTATAGCCTGTTTGAAAACCCAAGTTAAGCGGAGGTTTGAGGGCGTGCGCATGCATTTGCAATAGTTGTTTATTAACGACTGGTATTTCATAAAAATCACCTGGAAGATGATTCCATAAAGTTCTATAGAAAGCATGATGTTGATAAGTATCTGCCAATAAATTTCTCAATTGTTGCTGTTGCCAATCTTTTAATCTGTCTTTTGACCAGTATTGCGCTTGTTGAAAGATTTTTAACCAATAGGTTGTCGGATGTCCTTTCAGGCATTCATGTAAAGGGAAAAAAAAGCGAGCAACCATTTTTTCTCTTAAAGCAGACCGCCAAGACATGCCGGCTAAAGATTGCATACTTTATCTCCCGAAGCACCGCAATAGAGCGCTTGCCAACTTGGGAAAATTTTATCCCACGTCCAGTCTTTTACTAACTCTAAAGCGTTTTCACTCAATTGCTGATATAAAGCAGGATTTTCGATGAGCTGTTGTATTGCCTCTGCAAGCTGAACAGACGCATGCGTTTCTATCAACCATGCTGTGCTTTGATGTGTGTAAAGCTGTGCTATCCCCCCTACCGATGTGGTAATCACCGGGACCCCGCTGGCATTTGCTTCTAGAAGTGCGTTTGGTGCATTGTCTTTCAAGCTGGTATTGATGACGAGATCTGCTTGGTGGTAATACGCAAGTATTTCTTGAGGGTTTACTTCGCCAACCAATTGTACCGACTCGCTCAGTTGTAGTTGCGCAATCATTTTTTGTAAATACTGCTTCTGCGTACCCCCTCCTAAAATACTTAATCGATATCTCACAGACTGCTGCTTTAAAATTGCCATGGCTTGAATGGCAGAAGCAACGTTATACACTGGCTCTAAGTGTCGAGTTATGAGTAAGTGATACGTTTTTTTGGAGCTTAATGTTCTTGTCGATCTAAAAAACCGTTTATCAATGGGATTAGGAATGACTTGACTCTGTAGACCATGTGATGAAAACACTGTCTTTAAATAAACACTCTGCACCACGAGATGATCTGCCATCGTTAAAAATGGTAATATCCACCGAGAGTGCTGCTGAATAAAATGCGCTGCATCCCCTCCTCGATAATTGATCAACAGTTTTTTTCCAAAAACTTTGGTCATGACGCATACAGCAGGGGCATGCAAAAGCCACGTTTTCCCTGAGTTAATCATCAGATGTACTGTACTTGCTGAAAATAGAGCTAAAAAAACACGCACATAAAATTGTGCTAATCGGATTAACTTGAATACCGCCCTCGAAAAACTTTTAGCTGTGGCCATTGGCGGCACTAGAGGAATGTAGTGATAAGGTTGATGATGCTTTTTATATTGCATGAGGAATGCTTGGGTTTGTATTGCCATACCACCCCACGGGGGACCGTCAGGTCCAATAAAGACTATTTTTTTCATACTAAACACCCAATGCTGCGTATTCAGGCAGGTATCGTTTGACCATCTCTGACCATTGCCTGGTACGCTGAATATGCTGATAAGTTGTTTCAGCCCACTCTTGATAGTGCATTGGATTATTGAGCCATTTTTCTATGGCGACTGTAAGCTGTTCCACATCACCCGGCGCAAAAATAGAGTCAGGCAAGGGATTAGGAATTAACTCTAATAAACCACCTACATTTGAGAATAAAATGGGTTTTTTTTGGGCAATGGCTTCTAGGGGTTTTAGAGGTGTCACTGTTTCTGTTAAGGGCGAGGAAAGGCGAGGATAGACTAAAATATCACAACGCTGATAGTACTCCTGAATGCGATCTGGTGGAACAGCAGGAATTAAGTGAATTTGATCTTGCCTAGGAAATGTGGCTAAACAGGCTTTGACTGCCTCGAACTCTGGGCCTGTTCCTACGAGTAGCAAACGTAGCGTTTGGTGTGTGGCGCATGATTTTAAAAAAGCTTGGCACAATAACAAGATGCCTTCATATGCATAAAAAGACCCAATAAATCCAATGGTTTTGTGATTTCTGAACCCCGTCTCGTTATTAAAGTCAACTGTTTGAGTGCTTTTTGGGATGGTAACGCCATTAGGCACAATGCAGATTTTCTTAGGAGAGATGCGCCTTTTTTCTAAAGCATCCGCTAAACCTTGACAGATGACTGCGACTTTATCAACCCGCTGACAAAGAAACGTTTCTAGATAACGTACCAACATAGTACGCCATTGAAAAAACTGCTGTCTATTGGCGTTAAAAGCATCCTCCCAAAACGCTCGAATCTCATACAGGATAGGGACTCCATGGACTCTTGCGATCAGCCACGTGGCAAGACCTAGCGTACACGGAGAATGCACGTGTATCACTTGTGGTTTCAAACGAATAATCGCCGTATGTACGCTGATCAGTGTACTGAAAATGGTTAAAAATTGTTTTAAAAATTTAATTTTATTTAAAAAATTGAAACTGTTTGTACGAAAATAACAAATATTTTCAATGTCTTCGTAAGGTAGCGTCAGCGGACCTTGCCTATCAGAGGTTAAGGCAAAAACCTGAACCCCTGCGGCTTGTAAGTTTTTTAGAATGGCATGAGAACGAATCGAATAGCCGCTGATCTTAGGTAAGCTGTGATCGAGCACGTGTAAGGTTCGCATGATTCTCACCTACGTATTGAGTGGATTTCTCTAAAAATACATCCAAAATCAGTAGAGACCAAAGTTTTGTACTATAATCGGCTGTTTGGCTCAACTGTGCAGCAACCAATTTCTCAACGTATTGAGTATTGATAATTCCATAATAACTCAAGCGTTTTGGCAAGGCACGCAACTCAGGCTCATAAAGTTTACGTAGCCACTTAGACAGTGGTACTGTAAACCCGTGTTTTTTACGATTTACAAAGCGCTGTGTTAATTTAGGTTCCAACCATTGTTTTAATAAATATTTACCTTCTTTTTGATTGATTTTGATATTCATGGGCAAATTTGCTAGCCAAGTTACCAGATGATGATCTAAAAAAGGTGAGCGTACCTCTAGCCCATAATGCATACTAGCCCTGTCTACCTTCTTTAAAATGTCTCCTGGGAGATAGGTTTTAATATCTAGATATTGTAATAAAGAAAGCAAGTCATGGCATTGTGCTCTTTTTTGATGCCCGTAAAATAAATCAACCGTTTGGTAGTCGGAATGTTTAAGCTTAAAGTCAGGATGCAATAGCTGACTTAATTCTGCTTTTTTAAAGACACTGATACTGTCCATATAATAGGCGATAGGATCTAGAGACATCAGAGAGAAAAAAGGCTTTAGTCGCAATCCCTTTGGAATTTTTGCATGATGGGGATACCGCTGTGCTAACCACTGATAGGCACTCCTAGGAAGCAATCGGGGAATTGAACGTTTTAGTCTCTGCTCAAATAAGTGTTGTTGATATCGCTTATAACCTGCTAACATTTCATCTCCACCATCTCCCGACAACACAACTTTATTGCGTTCTGCCGCATGCTGAGAGATAGCGAGTGTTGGTATGGCCGAGCTATCTGCAAACGGCTCATCATATACCTCAATGATTTTAGTAGGGCCGCTCGCGCGTGAGGGTAAAATGCTATAGGTATAATGTGGCAAATTAAAAAGATGAGCTATTTTTCTGGCATAAGGAAGTTCATTATATAAAGCCTCTTCAAACCCTGCTGAATATAAATTAAACGTTTTATAATGCTGCGCCATTTGTAGCACAACAGCACTAGAATCTAAGCCCCCGGATAAAAAAGCACCAATAGGCACTTCCGCTTGTAAACGCGTGGAGACTGCTTGATCAAATACATGTCCAAAAGTCATCAGTGCCGTTTCAATATCTACCGACGCCTCGGCATTAAATTGTATATCCCAGTAATTTCTAGAGATACATTTGCCTGCAGCGGTAATGAGCATACAATGCCCTGGTGCTAATTGCTGGATAGCCTGATAAGGCGTTTTAGGATCTGGGATATACCCTAAACTCAAGTAGTCCACAATGGCAGTCATATCCAGCTGTTTATTCAATACAGGATGCATCATTAAAGCTTTCATTTCTGAGGCAAAAATCAAACCATCGCCCTCTAAAAAAGCATAATATAAAGGTTTGACACCCAAACGATCACGCGCTAGAAAAAGCTGGTGTTCTTTGAAATCATAGATGGCAAAAGCAAACATACCTTCTAAATGGTCAACACAAGCTTCACGCCAAATAACCCAACTGGCTAAAATCACCTCGGTATCTGATTGGGTCTTAAAAACATACCCCTTTTGTGTGAGTTGCTCTCTAATGGATTGATAATTATAGATTTCGCCATTAAAAACCAAGACCACTTGATGTGCCAAATCTTGCATGGGTTGCTGCCCTAAGGCCCCATCAATGATCTTTAAGCGCGTATGGCCAAAGCCAATCGGAGACTGAATAAAAATTCGACTGTCATCCGGCCCCCGTGGTCTTAAAGTGTGCGCCATCTTACGAATGAGTTCAGGAGTAAAAAGGGGGGTATTCCCAAACTGAAGTACGCCAGTTATACCGCACACAATAACTCCTTATAACAACGTTCGTAAGTTTTCAGCATAACAGACAATGTAAAATTTTTCTCGATTGTTTTGTAGGCCGCATTCCCTAGCAGGGTTCGCGTGCCCTCAGACAGCAGACACGATATCAAACATTGCTTTAATGCGTCCACCTTGCCAAATGGGTACAACAAGCCATTTTCTCCAGACCGGATAATAGCCTGATTACCAGGGATATCTGAGGCAATGACCACAAGACCAGCAGCCATCGCTTCTAATACAACATTAGAACATCCTTCAAACTGACTGGGAAGTACAACAAGATGCCAATGTTGATAAAATTCCTGCAAATGATATTGCTTATCCAATAAATTGACTTGAGCGCTCAAGGAGAGATCAATAATGGCCTGTTTAACCTTTGACATTTCTGGACCAGAACCTACAATGTCACACTGAATGGGTAACTGTTTTAATTGCGCCAGGGCTTCTAAACAATGCAGCGGTTGTTTGTTATCGACTAAACGCATGACCATCCCTATACGCAGAGGATTTCCTGTTTTTAAGGGTTGATAGTTCAGAGGTAGCTCTACTCCATTGGGTATGACTGTAATTTTTTTTGCAGCAATTTTAATTTTTTCCTGTAAATACCTGCTCAGCTCTTCTGAGACAGTGAAATATCGATCCACAAATGGCCTAAATAGCTTACGCCAGCGTTGCCTTTTTTTACACAGCCCAAAAAGATCGCTGCTATCTCGGCCATGTTCACTGTGAATACACGCTCTTACGCGACAATATTTGGCTAATAATTGGCATTCCAGCGTAGATAAATTACGTGTATGGATGAGGTCCGGCTGCAGTGTTTTAATCCAATAGATAATCTTGAGATAAGACCGAAATAAAGGTCCGGGCTTTCTATTCAATACAATCACCATTACCGTATTCGGTAACGTTGCGACCCATTTCAAATCCAGCGTTTCTAAAACCAAGATCACATGTTGAAAACCGGTTAATTGAGTAACAATATTTTTTATACCCTTTTCCAAGCCACCTATGTGCATTTGAGAAACCACGTGCAAGATCATAGATTTCATGAAATCATCTTAAATTGTTCTTCTACAGTTTGACGTATCCAAGGTGAAAAAATCTCGATGGCTTGTTGATTGTCACGCCAAGTACCATCCCAACTTAAGACAATCGCACCTGCGTGTCTAGGCTTCCTGGTGAGCCATTGATACCCATCAATGACTTTGGTTTGCCAGCCATAAGGTGTACTGATGCCATCTATACAATACCAAGTCACCAAAGTTTTTCTCTCTAATCCTCGTTTTAGCTGTATACCACGATAAGTCTTTGCTTGTACTTTAAAAAAACGATCCTCTACCAACCTCCACTCTGCCGGCTGATAAGGCTTATTTTTAAATTGTACTAAAACCTGATCACTGTTTTCTTGGCCATATAATACCAAGGTTACCATCACAGCTTTCTGCTGAATACGATATCCTTGAGAGAGCCTGCGTACTGCACCCACATAAGAGACTGGCCACTCATTGCTTGAGATCGGATCAAATACAGAAGTAGTAGGTAACGTCATTGTTTCTAAGACGGACACATCAGTAGACTGCTGAGACAGCAATAACTGAGCATACAATACAGTAGCAGTGCACAACAAGGCTGCTATCCCTGTTTTCCCCATCCGTAAGACAGAATAATGATGATGCAACGCGGAATACTGTCTGTGCTCAGACTTAAGCGTATTTTTTCTTGAAAATAATTCTGTCAACAGAAAGAAAAAAAACAAAATACAACTAAAAAATACCCAGCCATAAATTTCGTGATCAAAGACAATGGCGTAATACGTGTCGGTAAAAGTTGCCCAGATCACAATACAAGCCGCTCTGATTCCATTCGCACTGATAGCCATGATCAATGTACCTAAGATCAATAAAACAGTTCGCCATACTGACCAGGATTGCCAATGAGCATACAATAAAGACACAGCTAAAATGGCAATCACATATCGAAACCCGCTGCAGGAAGGCCCTATTTCAAATGTGCCCGCACTGGTGATAAACCAGGTCCCTTCTTGCCATACTGGAATTGAAAACAAACTTAATCCAGCTTGTACATATTGTGCTGTAATCCATTGAAAGATTGGCACAAGCTCATAACCGATAGGCAAGGCCAGTAACAAAAAAAATAAAGGGAATTTTATTTCATAAAAAATGGCTTTTCCCCAAAATAAGGCAACACTGCTTATCAAGAGTCCAATAACAGCCAATTGTGAGCCTAATTTCAACTGCACCACTGTAGAAAAAAACCACAAAATCCCGCACCCGATGAAAGCAATAAAACTACTTTCCATGAGTTGCGGTGCAATGCGAGAAAGTTGGTTTTTTTTCTGATAAATCAAGATTGCACTGAAAAAAAAGACCAATAACCCATGTGAATAAGTACCTGAGTGCAACCACTTTTCTATCAGGCTTTGCCACACTTCTTTGGATAAAAGAATATAGCCAATTAACCAAAAACCATGTAGTAAAAAAGCAGCTCGATGATTATACACTCTGATCATTTAAGCTCACTTAATTTTTCAAGCGGTGATAAACAGTTTTCCCAGTAGTAACGTTGGAAAAAATCCCTCCTCCGCTGTAGCAGCCACTCTGTGGTAAGCATCTGTGATTTCAGATCGATTATCTGCATTAACCACTGATGTGGGTTCCTTGCTACCACACGAATACCCTCATCGTGCCACTCAATCCCCCGGATAGATTGTGGGGTGAGTATGAGCTTTTTGCCAAAATACAATGCTTCTAACACTTTATTTTGTACGCCATACGCCATTTTTATAGGAGAAATCACTAAATTTGCTTGATGCACATAGTATGCAACATCAGGCACATAACCAGTCACTAATACACTGGGATCGCGCGAGAGCTTTTTAATCGCAGCCACCGGTCCTTGACCTACAATCAGCAATTGTGCCTCTGGAATGTGATTTTTAAGCAATGGCCAAACAAATTTTGTAAACCATAACATCCCTTCTACATTCGGTCGATAAGACATCACCCCAACAAAAATAAGGGTGAATTTTTCGGATGGCACTAAAGAAGAAAAAAGGGGGGGGGCCAATTGCACTCCATTAGGAATGACGTAAACCGGTTTCTTTGCATGACAGCTGCGTGTCAGTAAACGTTTCTCATAGGCACTAATGACTAAACAGACAGCGACCTCATGAGTTTTTCTTTTCAAATAATCCCAAGTTCTTTTGGTTTCATAGCGGTACAAATCGGATAAAGGCCTGATGCTCTGCTTAGCATAGTCATGCCATTTAAATATCTCTACATCACACACATCCAAGTAAACAGAGTCTGCATTCTCAGGAACAATGCTCATTAATGCCAACGAAAAAACATACATTTTCTGAATACCGGTTTGTTGTATGAGCTGCTGCAAATAGGCGCGCTTATTTTTACTTGTATAGATGGCGGCCGAAATAGGAATTTTCAAGAGAGCTGATTTAAATAGCGCTAAAAATATTTTTTTTACAGTAATTGGCTCATGCCAAATCATTTGTTGAGCAAGTATCGGTTTTAAATGCGCTTTTCTCTCATCCGCTATTTCAGATTCAGAAAAAGAGACTAAATGAATTTCATAAAATTGAGACAAATACTGTAAAATCGCATGCACACGTATTGTATCCCCCTTATGAGGGGGATAGGGATATCGATTCGTTAAAAATAATAGCTTCTCTTTCATGTTAATTGCTTTGCAATCCACGGGCCGATTTGCACAGTTAGCCATACAGGAAGTGTCTTCCACATTTTAATCGGAAGGCTCCATTTAGGATGATTAGGGTGTAGAGACCATTCTGATTGAGCATGGTTTGAAATTGCCCAATGTTGATAATTTAAAGACTGTGCTTCAAAGCCCCAATGCCGCTTATAATGAAAACTACCCACGTTGTAGCGAGAACGTCCAAAATTGAAATACTTGTAACCATTCTGGATTGCATATTCCATGAGGGTCCAATAGAGAAAGTCATAAGCATGCAAATCACGAGTTTCTTCTAAAGCACCCGCATAATAAGGCATCACTTCTTCTTTAAAAAAGAATACCATCACGCTAGCAACTGGCCTTCCTTGATAAAATGCTGTGAAAATTTTACAATTTTCTGACAAACAAGCGAGCAGTTTTTCAAAATAAGCTCGATGTAAGATTGGCGTTCCAAGCCTCTTTAAGCTGAAAGCATAGTGCTGATAAAAAATATCCAGGTTACGATGTATAGTAACAGTCAAACCATAGGTTTGTGCTTTTCTAATATCTGCTCGCTTTTCCTTTGCTATAGCTCTCCAGTTTTCTTCAGAAATACTGGAAAGCGCTTTTCTAAAGTGACAGTATAAGTTTTCCACCAGAGATTGATCCGCTTGAATTGATTTCAAAAGTAAAAAATCCACTTTTTGAGTTTTAGAAAAACTCAATGCACACTCAATGAGCGCTTGACTGCTCTTTGCATTATCAGCAACGATCCCTCCATAAACACAATGAGGCAGAGAAATCAGCGCCTGTTTTCGCATAAAATTTTTACACAGCATGAGCGGCAAAATGCCAATTAGATTGTCTTCAGCATCAAAAGCGTGGCAATAATAACAGGTGAATTTAAAATATTCTGACAAATTATTAATAAAATTGACTTGATGAAAGATAGTAGCCATTGGGTTTCTAGAAACATACTTAGACCAATGATAATGTGGCCTATCTAGTATATGCGTGCGAACAGGAAGCATATAATGATTGTTTGAGTACATCAGAAACTGTTCCCCACTGAAATTGTTGCAATAATTGATTTAATTTTTTATGCATTTTTTGTTGATTGAGTGTAGACAAACGCCAATTTATCCAAGATACAGAGGCCGTGGTAGGTAGCGCAGTAGACAACTCCCAAGGGTGAAAGTAAAAAATCACAGGTTGCTTTTCTTTTTGATTTAATATTCGAATTGCTTGTGCCGAATAAGCATAAGGGAGTAATCTAAAATATCCACCTCCGCCACAAGGCAAGGAGATTTTTCCAAAGCGCAGCGTAGAAATGGGAACCTCAATCAAGGGAGAAGCTGGTGTACGCAACATAAATCTTGGCCCGTCTGGCCAACCATAGTGATCATGATAAATGGGATACACACTAGAACTATAAGAATAACCAGCTTTTGCTAATATTTCCCATGCCCAGGGCGTTTTATGGTTCAGTGAAAAATTCGGTGCACGATAACCTATCACTGGCAACCCTATACAATCTTCTAAGCAGTGCTTTGCCTGTTTTAAATCTTGATAAAATGCTTGTTGAGACAATTGAGTAATATTGTGATGATAATACCCATGACTTGCAATTTCATGCCCCTGTTGTGACAAAGAACGAATCAACTGCGGGTATTGCTTTGCTATCCAGCCAAGCACAAAAAATGTTACTTTAACAGGATACTGATCTAACATTTCCAGTAATACATGCATGACGTGTGGTAACTGCGGGGGAAGTGTTGGCCAATCATCCACGTCGATGCCTCGCGATAAACGACGCGCATGAAAATACTCTTCTACATCAATCGTTAGGGCATTCAGCATACCTTAGTCCTGGCCTCTTGAGAGAAAGAAATTCTTGCTGCATCCAGGATACACTAACTTCAGCAATCCTAAAAGCCGCTTTGCCATCCCATAAAGGTATGGCTGATTGAGATTGTTTAGGGGACTGTAACTCTGTCATTACCTGCTCATATAAGCGTGATACTTGCGGAATTAAACAATTTGTACCGCGTAATACGGTGATGGGTCTTTCTGTATTTGGGCGTAGCGTAAAGCATGGGATATTCATGACAGTGGTTTCTTCTTGTAATCCACCCGAGTCTGTAATGACAGCCAAAGCATGCTTCATCAAACTTAACATTTGTAGATAATTGACTGGCTGAATGAGATGAATTCCCCTGCCTGTTAAGCGACTTAATAATTTTCTTTCTTCTAATTGCTGATAAGTGTGTGGATGAATCGGCCAGACCACTGGCCACTGTGTTGACAAGTTGATTAACTGATTTAAACATTCTGATAGCGTTTGTGTTGAGTGAATGAGCGACCGTCGATGTAGCGTAATTAAAAAATATGCTTTCTCTTTGAGCACTACATCCAAAAAACCTTGATTATTCAACTCAGGTAAAGAGAGCGCATGAGCTAAAGACTGATAGAAGGAATCAATTAACACATTTCCTACAAAATGTATTTTTTTCTCAGAAACACCTTCTTTTAATAAATTAATTTTCGCTGAATCCTCTGTGATAAATAATACACTTGATAGTTGATCCACTAATACTCGATTGATTTCTTCAGGTAAACTTCGATCAAAGCAGCGTAATCCAGCTTCTACATGAATAATTGGAATTTCTGACTTCGCTGCGACTAAAGCACAAGCCAAAGTAGAGTCCACATCTCCTATCACTAATACAGCATGTGGCTTTACTTGCCTCAAAAGTTTTGAAAAATTTTGCATGATTGATCCAAAGCGCGCCTGGCTATCGTGCTCTGGATTGATGGGCAAAAAGAAATCAGGCTGAAGTTGAGAAAAATGTAAAAATTGCTGAGACAGCTCCCAGTCATGATGTTGACTAGTATGCACTAATGTCAAATCACAAGCGCCCATTTTTTTAAATGCTGGCCACAAAGCTTGCATCTTAATAAAATTGGGTCGAGCACCAATCACACCCAGTAAATGTGGCTTCATTTTACGTCCTTGTTACACGTTCCTTTATACCCAAGATACTGAAAAATGCTTGGGTATTA
>JAHFQF010000216.1 GCA_023266435.1 Legionellales bacterium
GCACATCCAGAGTCCCACAAATACGATCCCGCCTCCACGCGGTGTAACCACCTGATGTGAGCTTCTGGCATTCGGAACATCCACCACGCGCCGTTTTTTAGCCCAATAGGCATACATTGGTACTAATAGACTAGATAAAATCATCAAACAAAGAAGTTGAAATTGCATCATGACAATATACTTTCTGCTACGAGGGTTAAGACTGCACTCATCCTGCTCGGACTCTCACTTTAAAATGTGGAAATCACGGCGTTTGAATATCTGCTAAAATTTGCTGGATGAGTATGGCAGGTACAGGGTGCTGTATGATTGCTCGGCCCATGACTAAGACATCCGCACCTTGAGCCACTGCTGCTTGAGGTGTCAATACGCGTTTTTGATCATCTTGGCTGCCTTCAGCTAAACGAATCCCAGGTGTGATGGTTAAAAAATCCTGCCCACAAACCGCCTTAATCGCTTTCGCCTCTTGGGCTGAGCACACGACGCCATCCAACTCACATTCTTTAGCCAATTTTGCTAAGCGGAGCACTTGATTCAAAACAGTGCCAGAAACACCTAACTCTGAGAGATCTTGCTCAGTAAAACTGGTTAACACCGTCACTGCTATCAGTAAAGGTGGATGCTCAAACTGTGCTACAGCAGCTTTGGCAGCCATCATCATAGCCCGACCACCCTGCGCATGCACATTCACCATCCATACCCCGAGTTTTGCAGCTTCTTTACAAGCACTTGCCACTGTGTTTGGAATGTCGTGGTATTTTAAATCTAAAAAAACAGGAAAACCTTGATCCGCCACTTCTTTTACCCAAGCAGGCCCATACTGAGTAAACATGGATTTTCCAATTTTAATTGCACAATCATTCGGATTTAGACGTGCTAATAAGGCCTGAGCAGGTGCCTTTTCTTCAAAATCAAACGCAATAGCCAGGGTTGGTTTTTTAGGGGGGTTAAAAGGTATTTTTGGGCTGTGCTGCAGGTTGCTCATCGATAAAGGTCTTAGTTTTCTGTAACAAATGCTCTAATTGTGCCACATCCTGCGCGGTTAATGAAGTCTGCTTGCCTTTAGAGCCAGGCTTATAACAATAAAAAATACACCTTTGCTTTGTTACGCCCAAACAAGAAGATGTCGTTGTCGTAGAGCTTGCCGTCACAGAAGTGGCGCTGGTTGTGGTCGTGGCTGCATACCAATGTATTTTTTCTCGCCCAAAGACGCAGCAGCCACCCTCATCGTCTGATTCTGTAGCATTTACTTTTGAGGCGTTTGGAAAGTCTGGTTTCATAATGCATTCCTTGCTTAATACTCATTCCACTTTGAAATAGGAGTTTGTCATTGCAGCACAGGGAAGCAATCCAGGCTGCAGTTGCTGGATTGCCACGTCGGGAGTACCATCCTCCTAAAAGCGAAGTATCTTGGGTATAGCAGACCTCCCTAACCCTGCGAGGTTGAAGAGATCCTTCACTTCGTTCAGGATGACATGCTGATGATGTTAGAAAAAGCCCATTGGTTTTTCATCATAGCTGACCAACAGGTTTTTAGTTTGTTGATAGCTATCTAGCATCATCTTATGGTTTTCACGACCTAGGCCAGATTGCTTATAGCCACCGAACGCTGCGTGTGCAGGATAGAGATGATAGCAATTGGTCCATACTCGGCCTGCTTTGATACGTCTACCCAAGTCAAAGGCCACATTACCATTGCGTGTCCAGACACCAGCACCCAATCCATAATTCGTATCGTTTGCTAATGAAACTGCTTCCTCTATGGTTTTAAAGCGAGTTACTGACAAGACCGGTCCAAAAATTTCTTCTTGGAAAATCCGCATGTCATTACGCCCTTCAAAAACAGTAGGCTGTACATAAAAGCCTTTTTCAAGTTCCTTACCAAGGTAAGCAGGCTCTCCACCAGCTAATAATTTTGCACCTTCTTTTTTACCGATTTCAATGTACGATAAAATCTTATCGTATTGTTCTTTGGAGGCTTGGGCACCCATCATAGTAGACTTATCAAGCGGATTACCTTGTTTGCATTTGCTCACACGATCCAGTGCCTTTTCCATAAAACGATCATAAATGGATTCTTGCACTAACGCACGTGATGGAGAGGTACAGACTTCGCCTTGATTTAAGGCAAACATTGTAAAGCCTTCTAATGCTTTGTCTAAAAAGCTATCATCAGAAGTCATGACATCACTTAAGAAAATATTCGGTGATTTGCCGCCTAATTCTAATGTCACAGGAATAATATTTTCTGCAGCGTATTGCATGATCAAACGGCCTGTGGAGGTTTCACCCGTAAAGGCTACTTTGCTAATGCGTTTGCTACAAGCTAATGGTTTGCCAGCTTCTAAACCAAAACCATTCACCACATTCAGTACACCCTCTGGTAATAAATCACCAATTAACTGCATGACATATAGCATAGACATGGGGGTTTGTTCAGCAGGTTTTAAAACAACACAGTTCCCTGCAGCCAATGCAGGTGCCACTTTCCACGCTGCCATCAATAAAGGAAAATTCCAAGGAATGATTTGTCCCACTACACCCAAAGGCTCACGCAAGTGATAAGAAAAAGTTTTATCATCGATTTGTGACAAGCTACCTTCTTGTGCGCGTATACATCCTGCAAAATAGCGAAAATGATCAATAGCTAAGGGCAAATCTGCTGCCAATGTTTCTCGAATAGGCTTACCATTGTCACACGTTTCAATGAATGCTAAGTGTTCTAAATTATCTTGTAGGCGATCGGCAATTTTATTTAATACCTGTGCACGATCAGCTGTTGACCAGCTAGCCCATTTGTCTTTTGCAGCATGTGCCGCATCTAAAGCTGCCTCTATGTCTTCTGCAGTGGAGCGTGCTACTTGACACACGACTTCGCCGGTAATCGGACTGACATTATCAAAATAATTGCCAAGCTTAGGCGCTACCCACTTACCACCGATAAAATTATCGTATTTTTGCTTGAGTTGAAATTGGTGAGGTAATTGAGACCACGCACTTGAAACAAATGTTGACATAAACCACTCCTTAGTATGATCGCGAAAATTCGCCTGATCAGTATATCCAGGAGAGATCAGAGTAAGCAACTGAGACTCAGAAACACAGAAGTGATATCTAGCAACTGAACCACAGTTCGGAGTGTTTACACAAGAGCAGTTCCGTTTTTGTGTGGCAAGCTGGTACTGAGATACTTTTTGACCTGATCAAGATACCCAAGATAATTCAAAATGCATAGTTTATAGCAAAGCGAATTTAACCAGATGCAGTCTTCTGAGCCGAGTAATAGTCAATACTATTGCGAGGCGAGGAAGGCTGCAGATGGCTTAAAGTCGAGCAGCTAGAAACATGTATTTTGGAGTAGCTTGGGTATATAACCCCGGTTTTTTGTTATTTTAAATGGTGGTTACCGAAAAAATCTTTTTAAACTACTCGTCTCTGCCAAAGTTCGATCTACCTCAG
>JAHFQF010000049.1:0-5973 GCA_023266435.1 Legionellales bacterium
GCCACCTTGTTTCAAATAGTTTATCGCTTTTAATCGTAGATCTACCGAATAGCTCATTGTTTTCCAAAAGCCTTATTCTAACAGAAATATTAACCCATTTGAATTTTAATTAACTATAATAGTCTAAAAACTCACAAAAAAGCATGCCTAGGCATGCTTTTTTTATTGCTAAAATTTCATTTAGGTAGGTTGAGGGCGGGCGGAGCTTGTTATGCATTGTGCCAGCTCTTGGGGGGAGATCCACCTGAGCAGTTTCAACTGCTCAGATGGCACAAAATAAAGCCCATCTTTACCAGCGGTCACAGTCTGCTTTAATCGCCATACTATGCAGGCAGGTAGTTTGTTGTGAGCGGCATCATGGGGCTTGGGTAAAACCGAGGCCATCTTTGGTAGCAGTTCTTTTAGGCGATCAATAGGGATCACAGGGAAGCCCACTGTATTGGCCTCCTTTTCAAAAACACTGGGTCCTATCACTTCTGAACCTTCAGCGAGGGCGGGGAGCTCAGTTGTAACCTCTGCTGCTGTTTCTGAGCTCAGGCCACGAACAGGCAGGCGGAGTAAAGCTCTAGGCATACTGGGGGCTTTAAGAGCGTTTAATACACTTACGAATCGCCACATACTAACAACCTTAACTTTTAAGAAGTATTTAGATGGATAAGCCATACTAGGCAACTCTTAAAAGCTTGTCAATATACCCAGGTAAGGTTGTATGGCCGCCTATTTTAGGCAGCAGAATTCAGCTTTACCAAGGTATTATGATATTCTACCTTGAAAAAATCATGAAAGGTGTCATTGGATATGGATTGTGGCCAATATTTCTTATTTTTTTCAAAGTGCTTCAGCTCGTTGGTGAGTAGCTTTATGGCATGCTCCTCCAGATAAGGAAAGAGCAGCGGTTCGTTCGTAATAGTTGGCGGTATATAATACACGCCAGCCAGTGATTCTAAGGATTCTAAAGTCAATAGGGCGCTACCTGCGGGTAATGTTTTTTTAGCAGTCAGGGTCTGCGTAATCCAAGTTTGGAAGCCTGTGGTTGGTTTTAAAATGATATAGTAAGAGGTGGTTTTTTTGTTACTAAAATCATAAATACGATCAAACACGTTAACAGAAAAACAGTCATAGAATAAATGCAAATCATCATAGTCAGTATTAAACATTTTACCCATTTGCCAGTGGTTGGCTTCATGCTCAAAAATGGTGGGTAAATATCCCTCTAAATCCATAGAAATCACTTTTTGATGATTAGGAATTGCTAACAAATAATTATTACACGGGGTAGTAAAATTTTGTGGCGTAAAATTATTTAATAAATCTAAATTGGCTGCATGCCGTAATTCATAGGAGGGGTGTGTTTGTAAAATGAGTGATTTCATACAGACCTCATGCGTTAAATTTTGGTTTTGGGGCGGATGATTTAGGTAATGCTAATTTCTCTCTAAGGAATGCTTCATATTTCTCTCTATTGCCCGCTGTCTTTGTCATGTGCTCAGCAGAGGCTGCATCCTGCTGTATCGCTTTATCAAATACATTCAAGTGCAATGCTAATAAATACTCTGAGCCACCGATGTCACTCTCAATCTGTGCATCTAGGCTTTCTTTTAATACCGCCTGGTAATTAGCAGGCAATATCACACCCACTTGAGTCAATTCGCGCTGAAGTTTATGGGCCATGGTTGCTGAATAGGCATTATGGATGAGCGGGGCCTCACCGCCACGCTCCTGCATTCTTAAGGAGAGGTCAGGTATAGAGCCCACGACCACTGTGGCAGAGGAGGTCAAAAGAGGAGCCGATACTTTTAAGCCAGGCAGATCCAGTTTGCGATGTGCTGGAACCTCTTCAGTCAGATGGGTACAAGGTTCGAATCCCGCTGTTGCATGCAGCTCTTGTGTAAGTACGGTGAGGGTTCTATTTGTTGCCATACACGTACTTGTTATTTCCAGCACTGAGTCCGCTAGTTGCCGTATCGTTGTCTGTTGGACATTTCCCATGGAAGCTGTCGTATAATCAACGTGAGCAATACTGGGGGGGGCCGGTGTTTGGATGCCTGGGTTGTGTAAACATAATGTATGAGGAAAATGCTCTCCAAGATGATGCATAAACCATACAAATGAAAGACCATTGCCTACAGTGCAAGCAGACAAGCCAGACGCTCCTCTGAATTTGATTTCTTCAATACTTTTAGTGTACAGGTCAATGTGTGGAGTTGTGGTGAAGCCTGTTAATTCCGGTGTGCGATGAGATTTCGCAAAATTATAAGTAAACCAATTTGGATCTACCGGATTAAAGCTATTGCCTTGCTGAGTGCTGACGACGCCCTCGGCAGACATGTGCTTGACTGTTTCTTCGATGACCTGAAATCCTGCCTCGCGTGCTTCCATGAGCATATAGTGAGACAGATCTTGCATATCGCCCCATAGCACTTGGTGATCACGTAGTAAGCCAGGACGTATTTTGCATAGACGCGCTTGAATTGCTGGTGGAAAGACGCTCAATGTTTGTCCCCAAGCGCGATGTCTATGATCGGTATGAATCTGACTAATCCAGGATTGGTTTTTTTTGTCTCCAGCAAAACAAATCGGAGCACTCACGGGGTTATATTTTTTTTGTGCCATGAGCTCCATCATTTGTGAAATGGCAGCCAGAGGAAAACCAATAAAAATAGGGTAGGGATCTACGGTTTTGGGCAAAGCAGCAAAACAGGGGTGAAGAAACTCACCTGATGCTGAGGCCCTGGTAATAATACCGCGGCGTAGCAACAGTACAGGAGGGCCCTTCATTTGAATGCCAGCTCTTAGTACTTCCAATCCGCTGCGGCGTAAAAATCCAGACATGATAGTTTTCTTACTAATTAATTGACTAATTAGAATATAGTGAATTTTCTACGGATTGCGAGTCAACCTAGAAAAATGCTGAAAATATAGAAGATTTGTATTGGGTCAGTAAGGCATGCGGTTGATTAGCTATCCTCAACCGCAAGATAGAGCACTAAAGTTTATAAGTTGCTCATGGCAACAATGCTAAACCCACCATCTACGTAGGTAATTTCCCCAGTGACGCCTCGAGCCAAATCTGAGCATAAAAAAGCAGCCACATTACCCACATCGATAGGTTCAATGTTGCGCCGTGTTGGTGCAGAGGTCTCATGGTGGTGCAGCATTTCTTTAAAATGATTAATGCCACTGGCCGCCAAGGTTTTAATAGGGCCGGCAGAAATGCCATTGACGCGAATGCCGCGAGGTCCTAGGCTTGCTGCCAAATAACGCACGTTGGCTTCCAGGCTGGCTTTCGCTAATCCCATGACATTGTAATTAGGTACCGCTTTTTCAGCGCCTAGATAACTGAGTGTGACGATTGCGCCTTGACGTCCTTCCATAAACGGTAAGCTGGCTTTGGAGAGTGCGGCTAATGTATAGCTGCTGATATCATGTGCGATACGAAAACCCTCGCGAGTGACTACATCCACAAAGCTGCCTTCTAATTGATCAGCGGGCGCATAAGCGATGGAGTGTACTAGGATATCAAAGTGCTCCCAGGATTTTTTTAGTTGAGTAAAACAGTTTTCAATCTGTTCATCAGAGCCTGCATCTAAAGGTAAGCAAATCGAGGAGCCGTATTCGGCGGCCATCTTTTCAACGCGAGGTTGCAGGCGTTCGTTTTGGTACGTAAAAGCCAACTCAGCCCCTTCACGATGCATCGCTTCAGCAATGCCTGCAGCAATGGAGCGAGGACTCGCCAAGCCTACAATTAATACTCTTTTGTTAGTTAAGAAACCCATTTTTACCCCCAAATCCCAAAAAGTGGGACCATTTTAGCATAAATGGGATTGGCGAAAAACATCTGACGCATTCCTGCGCCAATCGGTCTCAAAACAAAGCCCCTTTCTCCGAGCTTGTAGGTTAAGGCGCAAAACCGTGCAGCATACGGCAGCCAAGTATACGTGCCGCTCTCTGTGCCGGCCCGCCGGCTGTTTTTCGCCAACAATTAGCGAAACCACAATATTACTTGAACGCGTAGAACAGACCAGGCACAATCAAAAGACAAGGATGTATTGGGTAGAGATGTGTGTAAAATAACTCGAGTTATTTACCTCGTTATTATGATTGTTTTGGTGTCAGCATGCCGTGATAAAGCGCTGAACGATCCCTATCCCAATGATCCCGACAATGCCAATATTCTCTATAGCGCATTCAGCGAGCGGCCTAAACACCTGGATCCCGCACGTTCCTATAGCAGTAACGAATGGGCTATTTCAAATCAAATCTATGAAACCCCTTTACAGTATCAATACTTATTACGCCCCTACACACTAGAGCCTTTATTGCTAAGTAAAATGCCCGAAGTGGTTTTTTTAGATGCAGACGGTCAAGCCGTAGCCGAGACATCTCCTGATCTAAAATACACGCGCTATACCTTGACCCTGAAACCAGGCATTTATTATCAACCGCACCCTGCTTTTGCTAAAGACAATCACAATCAATATCTTTACCACCACCTCACCGCTGACGCGGCAGAAAAATACCACCGTTTGTCTGATTTTGATCACGTGGCCAGTCGCGAGGTTATGGCAGAAGACATGGTATATCAGATCAAACGCTTAGCGAGTCCCAATACACAATCTCCTATTTTTGGATTTATGGCCAATTACATCTTTGGATTGGCAGAGCTCAGAGAAAAATTAGAAAATTTAAAGACACAATCTATAGAAGGCGATGCGCATCAAGCCTTTGAGGCAGATTTACGTCCCCATCATTTGGCCGGTGCGCAAGTCAAAGATCAGTATACGTATGAGATTACAATCAAAGGACTTTATCCGCAGTTTTTATATTGGCTCAGTTTACAGTTTTTTGCGCCCATGCCGTGGGAGGTCATACAGTTTTATAATCAAAGCGGATTATTAGATCACAATATTTCTTTAGATTGGTATCCAGTCGGTACGGGCCCCTATCAATTAACGGAAAATAACCCCAACCTTAAAATGATTTTAAGCCGCAATCCCAATTATCATGGTGAGTTATATCCCAGTATTGGGGCGTTGGGTGATCAAGAGGCGGGATTTTTAGCCAAAGCAGGGCAGGCATTGCCGTTTATAGATACCATTCATTTCAGTTTGGAAAAAGAAAGCATTCCTTATTGGAATAAATTTTTACAAGGGTATTACGATCGCTCAGGTATCGCTAATGACAGCTTTGATCAGGCCATTCAAGTGGCAACACAAGGGCAGCTAGCGCTGACCGATAGCTTAAAAGACAAAGGCATTCGACTAGTCAGCGAGACTAATCCCTCTATTTTTTATTGGGGGTTTAACATGGCCGATCCGATTGTGGGAGGCCTAGAAACACCACAACGTCAATTGCGTACCGCCATCAGTATGGTCTTTGATATCGAAGAGTATATTCAAATCTTCTTAAATGGTAGAGGCATGGTTGCTAATAGCCCGATCCCACCAGGCATTTTTGGTTTTGATACGTCCCAAGCTAATCCAGTGCTATATACAGAGCAAACGTCTGGTTGGCAACGTAAGTCATTGGGCGCAGCGAAAGTGGTATTGGCCGAGGCAGGCTATCCAGACGGCATTGATCCGAAAACAGGTAAGCCATTGGTTCTGTATTTTGATGCCATTTCTGGGGGTGGGCCTGATTTGCAATCCCAATTTGCCTGGATTCGCAAACAATTTCAAAAGTTGGGTATTACGCTGGTCATACGGGACACTCAATATAATCGTTTTCAAGAAAAGATGCGTACCGGCAATGCACAAATTTTTAGCTGGGGCTGGAATGCAGATTATCCAGATCCTGAGAACTTTTTATTTTTACTGTATGGACCCAATGGCAAAGTAAAAACAGGCGGTGAAAATGCAGCAAATTATGAAAATCCGCAGTATGACGCCCTGTTTGATCAGATGAAGCATTTGCCTAATACCCCTGAAAGGCAAGCGATGATTCAACAGATGATTAGCGTACTGCAACAGGATA